>NZ_VNHM01000002.1 GCF_008124625.1 Desulfallas thermosapovorans DSM 6562 | reverse complement strand
CGGTATTAGCACCGGTTTCCCGGCGTTATCCCAGGCTATTGGGCAGGTTATCCACGCGTTACTCACCCGTCCGCCACTAGGTTTAACAAAAAGTAAACTTCTCGTTAAACCCCGTTCGACTTGCATGTGTTAAGCACGCCGCCAGCGTTCGTCCTGAGCCAGGATCAAACTCTCCATAAAATACTTTATGAAAAATTTAATCTTTGACTCGTTTGTGAATTACTCGTTTTAGCGCTTGCCTAAAAGCCTCTGCCGCCGCCGGTTGGCTTGGGCACCGGCTCTTAGCTTTTGCTTGACGAGGTTTGGTTGGCCGCCGTCGCTTTTCAGGTCTTTTTTGACCAACTGCGACCAGCGTCCGTTTTACATCTCTTTGCACTGTTTAGTTTTCAAGGACCGTGTGGTCGTTTTCGCGACCGGAGTTGCATTGTATCACTTTTTGTCCGTTCGTGTCAATGGCAATTTGTGGTTGGCTCGGTAGTTCTACTGCCGTTGCCACCATTGCCCTGACTTGGTTTTTTACGCCGCCGCCGTAGCGGCGACATTTGTTATGTTATCATTTTGGGGGCATTGATGCAACAGGTAATTCTGGCCAGTTGAGTGCTAAACTTTAAATAAATAATGCCCGACTACCTTTTATGATAGCCGGGCATTTTGGGCAATTGAGAGTTAGAGAGCAATATCACCTTTTTCACCGGTGCGTATCCGGACAGCATTCTCAATTCTGGAAATAAATATCTTGCCGTCACCGATTTCCCCGGTTCTCGCCGCCTTGATAATTACTTCTATTACCCCGTCCACATCATTATCTACCGCCACGATTTCAATCTTTACCTTGGGCAGCAAATTGATGCTGTACTCCGTGCCCCGGTATACTTCTTTACGGCCTTTTTGCAAACCGCAGCCCATCACCTGGGCTACGGTCATACCGTGAATACCATGTTGAGACAGGCCATCTTTGATATCCTCCAACACACCGGGCCTGACAATAGCCTCAATTTTAACCATGAAAAGCACCCTTTCTCATGAGTTGTTCATACACCAACCGTATATTCATGCCTTTCCAGGGCACAAAACGTCATGAAAGAATTTATTTCAGACTTTACATATTCATGTACATTAAACGGAATAAGCTCTTTCACTATGCTCGTTGACATCCAACCCTATAATCTCGGCTTCATCATCAACCCGCAGTCCGGTGATAGCGCCCACAACCTTAAGGATGACAAATGTAGTCACGGAGGCAAACACAATTGTGGCTACTATACTGATAGCTTGAATACCCAGTTGTGAAGCATTGCCATAGAAAAGGCCTTCGGCGCCCTCGGACACCGAAAACAGCCCGGTGGCCAGAGCACCCCACATACCACCAACGCCGTGTATACCAAACACATCCAGGGAATCATCATAGCCCAGTTTAACTTTGGCATAGCTGACTGCGAAGTAGCAGAGCGCGCCGGCCACCAGCCCAATGGCCAGTGAACCCATGGGAGTTACGAAAGCGCAGGCCGGAGTAATAGCCACCAGGCCGGCAATGGCACCTGAAGCCCCTCCCAGTATGGTTGGTTTACCATGCCGCAACCACTCTGCCAGTACCCAGGACATCAAAGCCGCACCGGTGGCCACCTGCGTGTTCACAAATACACTGGCCGCCAGCCCGTTGGCACCCAGGGCACTACCGGAATTGAATCCAAACCAGCCAAACCAGAGCAGTGCCGCGCCCAGAACAACGTAAGGTATATTGTGGGGCACCATCCGCTCTGTACCATAGCCTTTGCGCCTGCCCAGCACCAGGGCGGCCACCAGGGCCGAAACACCGGATGAAATGTGCACCACAGTGCCGCCGGCAAAGTCAAGGGCTCCCAGTTCCATTAGCCATCCGCCACCCCATACCCAGTGACAGATGGGGTCGTATACCAGGGTGGTCCACAGCACCAGAAACACCAGGAAAGCGGGAAAACGCATCCGCTCCACAATAGCTCCGGTAATCAGTGCCGGGGTAAGTATGGCAAACATCATTTGGAAAACTACGAACAACTGGTGCGGAATGGTTCCGTTTGGCTCAATACCCACACCTTTTAATCCCAAATAACTCAAGTCACCGATGAATTTGCCGATGTCCGGGCCAAAAGCCAGGCTGTAGCCATAGGCAAGCCACAAAATGGTAACAACACCCAGACAAATAAAAGACATCATCATTGTGTTGAGCACGTTTTTCTGGCGGACCATACCGCCGTAAAACAATGATACTCCGGGTACCATTAAAAACACCAGCGCCGTTGAAATAATAATCCACGCCGTATCACCGGTGTCTATGCCATCCTCGGCCGCCCAGGCAAACACGGGGAATAGAAAGAACATAAATAGTGCCAGCAAAGTTATTACACCTGATTTCTTTTTCATTGGATATACCTCCCGGGTATTAAGGGCTAAAAACTAACCCGTAAAGATAATTACGCCAAGACACGCCACAATGATATCAACATAATTCTTGAACCACCCGACGCCTTTATACGTTTATGAGATTCGTCCAATAAAAACCACCTCCCCTGGAAAACAAAAAAGCGCTTTAATAGAACATCATTGTTCCATTAAAGCGCCTTTGCCTGTGATATAAAAGGTTTTCGGTTTATCTAATGCAGCACCGAAAACGCCCTCTGGGCCTCTATGCCCGTCACCCGGCGTTGGGCAAAAATATGCGTTTTAATATAAAAAACCCCTTTAAGGTTGGTTAGAAACCTCAAAGGGCGCCGTTGCCTGACTTTGATATATGCATTGTAAAACCTGGGAGTATTTTATATTAGTTGATTATAATTGTCAACACCTTATTTCTATTTCAGTAATTTTGTCATAAATATATCATCCGGTTATCGTTAAAAAGTTGTTACAGGTTCATCCGGACAAAATGGAAATATACATCAGGAATAATGCAATATTTGTTGATTACCCCTTTTTTTCCTCCCAAAGTCGTATGCGTTCCTCAAAACTCACCTCTTTATGTATTTGATGCAGCATCCATATATAGCCGAAAGAATCGCTAAATATGGCGTTTGATACTCCATAATCAGGCAATTCCGTCACAGGTTGCACTACAGTGCAGCCGGCGCTGATCGCCTTTGAAAATGTTTCCTCGATGTCAGGGACAAGAATGTTAAACCAAATGGCTTTGGGTTGATCCGGGGTTGGTGCTCTCAGTTCAAATTGCGGGTTTTCATCCAACATGTGAAAACGTACCCCGTACAGGGTAAAAACAACTTCATTTTCACCTTTCGGAAAATCTGTAACCTCAACACGCTGGATATCAAATATTTTTTCGTATAATTCCAATGCTTTCAAGCTGTCTGTAACAACCATATCGATTTCTACTCCGACCATTATAGACACATCCTTTCAGACATCCATACCGCTATCGCAACACCGGCAGGGGATGAAAATTACCCAACACTTTTTCAGGGTAGAGTTTGTTCGAAATGTAGGCTTTCTATTTACTACCGCCATTTATTATAAACTATCCCTGGAATGTTGTGCAAAAAATTCTTGCGATAAATGATGTCTGCTATCGGCAACTGCCGGCTACCGGGTAAATTTTAGTCAATTGACTGGTAAGGGAGTACCAAATATATTGGGCGGAGGTTTCATCACTTCCTACCGGCAGCCAAACATACTTTGCAGGCACCGGCATTGGACAAAACCTCCGCTTTTTAAGTATTGTAAAGCCTTCTCTATTCTTCCCAAATTTACTTTCTTTGTCCCAACTATCTCCTTGTTTATGACCGAAACTGCATTCTGTCTACAGCCTGGAATATTATACCTTCAAATATGTCACCCTTTCCCGCAAGCGGCTGCCCAGTTGCCCCTGAATAGTACCGGCTATGGTGGGCAGCAAGGCTACGCCAATAACCATCATCCACTGGTGCAGGCTGAGGGGCACGGTATGAAAGATGGGTTGCAAAAAAGGAATATAATTAACACCCATTTGCAGCCCGGCTGAAATTAATACCGCCAATAGTAAATGAGGATTTGATTGAA
The DNA here is from genome assembly GCF_008124625.1 of Desulfallas thermosapovorans DSM 6562. Classification (NCBI taxonomy): domain Bacteria; kingdom Bacillati; phylum Bacillota; class Clostridia; order Eubacteriales; family Desulfallaceae; genus Desulfallas; species Desulfallas thermosapovorans. The sequence goes on along the minus strand of NZ_VNHM01000002.1, from coordinate 278,147 downwards.
ACCCCAGTTCCCAAATGGTAAAATACTCCGACCGGCAGGAAAAAACATAAAACAGCTGCAAAAACACCAGTGTGTTAAAGGCCATGGTACGAGCCAAATCCACATCATGCCCGCCCGAGTAACTCAGGGCAAAAACAGCCAGGGTAAGCACCGCAATGACAGCGCCACTGCTGATAATCCGCCAGGCCAAACCGTTGGAGAATATACTCTCCTCCGGGTCCCGGGGCGGCCGGCGCATAATATCCCGGTCAATGGGATCAACCCCCAGAGCCATGGCCGGCAAGCCATCGGTGACAAGGTTCATCCACAGTATTTGGATAGGTAGCAGCGGTAGCGGCATTCCTCCCAGCACAGCCAAAAACATCACCAACACTTCCCCCACGTTGCAGGAAAGCAGGTACCGGATGAATTTGCGGATATTGTCATAAATACCCCGGCCTTCTTCCACCGCCGCCACAATGGAAGTAAAGTTATCATCCGCCAGCACCATGGCGGACGCCTCCCTGGTTACATCAGTGCCCGTAATACCCATGGCAATACCAATATCGGCTTCTTTGATAGCGGGCGCATCGTTTACCCCGTCACCTGTCATGGCCACCACATGCCCTTGACGTTTTAACGCCCGGACTATCCGCAATTTATGCCGGGGCGAAACCCGGGCATAAACATGCACATTCTCCGCCACTGCGGCCAGTTCCTCATCGCTCATTTGCTCCAGCTGTTCCCCGGTGATTACCCGGCTATCCCGGCCCGCAATGCCCATTTCCCGGGCCACCGCCTGGGCGGTTAGCTGGTGATCACCGGTAATCATGGCTACCCGGATACCGGCCCGGCGGCAAGTATGCACCGCGCTGATGGCCGATGGCCGGGGCGGGTCGATCATACCGGCCAGCCCTACAAAAACGAGATCTCGTTCCACATCCCCGGCCTCAACCCGCTCGGCATCGAACTTGCCCGGCAATTCCCGGTAAGCCAGGCCCAGCACCCGCAGCGCGCCGTCGGCCATGGCGGAGTTAGCTTCCAAAACAGCGGCCCGGCTGCGGGCGTCCAGGGGCACGGGGCGGCCATTCCGCAGGTAATGGGTGCACAATTTCAACACCACATCGGGTGCCCCTTTGACCAGGGCTTCAATTTTTCCGGCCTCCTGGTATATCACTGTCATGCGTTTACGTTCAGAATCAAAGGGTATTTCCGCCAGGCGACGGGCTTTCTTTTCCAGCCGTTCCCGCCAGAATCCCGCCTTGGCTGCCAGCACCAAAAGCGCCCCTTCCGTGGGGTCACCCGCAATTTTCCACGCCGACTCCCTGGCCGGGCTGTTTTTTCTAAACAACCCGCCAATGGAAATACTATCCCGGTATAATGTGGCATTATTGCATAAAGCCGCCAGCTTCATCAGTTTATCAAAATCCGGTCCCCCGGGGGCGGCATCCCCAGTGAATTTACCTTTGGGATCGTAACCTTCCCCGCTGACTTCCAACTCCCGGCCGGACAGGTATACACGGCGGACGGTCATCTCATTTTGCGTCAGGGTACCGGTTTTATCGGAACAAATAAATGTGGCACAGCCCAGCGTTTCCACGGCGGGCAAGCGCCTGATGATGGCGTGCTTTCGAATCATCCGCTGCACCCCAATGGCCAGGGCAACGGTGACAATAGCCGGCAACCCCTCGGGAATAGCCGCCACGGCCAGGCTGACCCCGGTAAGGAACATCTGGTAAACGGCTTCACCTCGCAGCACACCCACCACAACCACCATGGCACATACGGCCAGGCAAAAAAATACCAGCCCGCGGCCCAGTTGAGCCAACCGTTTCTGCAGCGGTGTAGATTCTTGCTCGGCCTCCTGGATCATTCCGGCTATTTGACCCATTTCAGTGGCCATACCCGTAGCCACCACAATACCCTGCCCACGCCCCCTGGTCAGGGCTGTACCCATAAAAACCATGTTGGCGGCGTCGGCCGGTCCCGCCGCCTGTTCCAGCGGGCGGGTATGTTTGCGCACCGGTGTGGATTCCCCTGTCAAGACAGCTTCCACCGCAGCCAGATCCACTGTTTGGGTCAATCGAATATCCGCCGGCACCCGGTCCCCGGCCTCCAGCAAAACAATATCACCAGGCACCAGCTCAGCGGCAGGTATCTTCCTTTCCATACCATTGCGGATTACCCTGGCCTCGGGTGAAGCCAGTTCCCTAAGCGCCTCCATGGAGCGTTCGGCCCGGTATTCATGCACCACTCCCAGCACTGCATTAAGTAACACAATAATGGAAATGGTAACGGCATCGGACCACTCACCTAAAAACCCGCTTATCGCAGTGGCAGCCAGTAAAACCAGCACCATAAAATCTTTAAACTGGTTTAAGAACATCTGCCACATGGCCACGTCAGGGCCTCTTTCCAGCGTATTGGGGCCCAATCGTTCCAAACGGTTTCTGGCCTCATGGTCAGTCAAACCCTTAACCGTATCCACTTCCAAGCGCATTGCCGTTTCCTCAGCGCTAAGCTTTTGCCAAATTTCAGGCATGTCCTCACCCCTCGGAGTTGTTTTCCACAATTATGTAAAAGCATATTCAAGCGGCCATGGAAAAATTACCATGAGTTTGGACAGACCTTGATTTTGTTCCCGCTATACTTGAATTTACATGCACCCGGATTGTTTGACCCTCTCAAAGCCCCGGTGTTATACTGTTAACATTGAAACAATAGGCGTAAAGACAAAAGCCAGAGCCGGAGGTAACCGCCATGCCCTTTGACGGTCTTTTTTTATACAATGTGTGCCATGAACTCAATAGCAAATTGTGCCAGGGTCGTATAGAAAAAATTTACCAGCCCGCACGGGAAGAAATAGTGCTAATCATTAGCAAACCCGGTAAAAAATACCGTTTGCTTGTCAGTGCCAACGCCCAAAATGCCCGGGTGCATTTGACCCGGCAGTCATCCCCCAACCCCACCATGCCGCCCATGTTCTGCATGCTCCTGCGCAAACACCTGGAGGGCGGCAAGATAATTGGTTTCCACCAGCCCGGTTTGGACCGGGTACTGGATATCCGGGTGGATTGCCGAGACGAGCTGGGCCGCCCGGCGGTAAAGTCACTGCTCTGCGAAATTATGGGCCGGCACAGCAACATCATACTGGTATCAAAACCGGACAATACCATACTGGACGGCATCAGGCGGTACGGTCATGCCGTCAGCCGCCACCGGGAAGTTCTCCCCGGTCAACCCTATATACCACCGCCTGAATCCCATAAAATCAACCCGCTTGAGGCAACAGAAGAAGATTTCAGGGAAGCTGTTATGAGCGGCCAACTGGATGACCAGCTGGCCGTAGCCATGCAAAAAGCACTGGACGGGTTGAGCATACCTACCTGCCGGGAACTGGTCAAACTGGCCGGACTGAACGCCAACATGCTCCTGGATCACTGCGGGGAGCATGAACTGCGCAGCCTCTGGCAGGCCTGGCAGCCGCTGGCCACAAGCGCCCGGGAGGATCAATTACAGGCCATGCTGGTGTGCAATAGCCGGGGGGAACCCGTGGACTTTTTTCCACTGCCCGCAGTTGCGGATGGAAAGTTCAGCTACACAGCCAGCCGGGCCAATGAAATTGCAGACATGTTTTTCTCCCGTAAACAAGCCCTGGAGGTCATAAACAAACAAAGAAACTTACTGCTGGGGATAATTAATAAGGAATCCAAGCGGATAAAAAAGAAGCTGGCCCTGCAGAAAAAAAGCGTTGTCGAAGCGGAGGAGGCAGACCGCTATCGCTTGTACGGAGAATTGCTCACGGCAAATATTTACCTTTTGAAGCGGGGCATGGAAGAAATCGAGCTGGAAAATTATCATGATCCCGAGGCTAAAACCATAGTCATACCCCTTGATAAGGCGCTTTCTCCCTCGGAAAATGCCCAGTATTATTATAAAAAGTACAACAAAGCCAACAATACCAGAAAAGCAGCCGGTAAAATGGCCCGGCTCAGCGAAGAGGAATTGCAGTACCTGGAAGGCGTAAAAACATCCCTGGATATAGCTGAGGATATGGACGATCTGGAGGAAATTAGACAGGAATTAACCAAGCAGGGTTATATCAAAAAACCGGCCGAACAACCCGGAAAAAAACGCGCCAAAGACACCAAAAAACAAATTAAACCGCTGCAATATGTTTCCGATGACGGTTTTACCGTGCTGGTTGGTAAAAATAACCGTCAAAATGACCTGCTAACCCTGAAAACGGCTGAAGACAGCGATATTTGGCTGCATACTTGCAAAATTCCCGGTTCGCACGTCATTATCCGCACCGGCGGTCGGGAGGTACCGGAAAAAACGCTGCTAGAGGCAGCCGCCCTGGCAGCATACTACAGCCGGGCCAGGGAATCCACCAATGTGCCTGTGGATTACACTTTGCGCAAGTACGTAAAAAAACCTAACGGAGCAAAACCCGGATATGTTATTTATGAAAAGCAAAGAACAGTTTTCGTTGACCCGCGCCCCGATGCCATGCAGTTAGTATGATTTTCTTATAATTACCCCACAATTTTGCCACATTTAAGGTTTATAATAGGGTTACAAGGAAGGAGGCATAAAGATGAATAAAAAAATAGGCGTGTTGCTGGCAACACTAGCCCTGGCGACCACCTTAGCGTTGCCCGCCTTTGCAGGCAGTACAGATGACGCCAAAGCCTGGTTTGAACAGCATTTTGCCGCTAAAAAAGCAGCCGTGGAACAAGCTGTGGAAGCAGGTCGCCTGACCGCCCAGCAAGGGGAAGCCATGCAGCAGCACTTCGATGAAATGTACCGGTATCATGAACAGGCCGGGTTTACCTGCCCTTACGGAATCCCTGGGCAAGGACAGGGCTTGGGCCGCGGCGGTAACGGATTTGGCCACGGTCACGGCCACGGCATGGGTATGGGCTTCGGGGCCCGTTGGGGTATGGGCTTTGGTGCCACCGCACAGCAGCAGTAAATAAAAGCATCATTAACGCTTGAGTATTAAAAGCGCGTTCTGTTCATGCTTGCCATTATAAAATAATGCCGGGCGCGGACAGAACGCGCTTTTTTCCTAATCCATCAACACCCTGGGTATATATGTGGAAACATCAGGCCATAAAACGAACAATATCAAAGCAAGTATCATGATGATTAAAAACGGTACCACGCCTGATATTACTTTTTCCAGCCTTTCTTTGGCCATGGCACTAACCACAAAAAGGTTCAATCCCACCGGCGGGGTAATCATAGCCAGTTCCATGTTTACCGTCATAACCACCGCAAATTGCATTATATCAATATCCAATGCGTGTATCATGGGTAACAGCAAAGGAAGGGTAATCAAGGTTATGGAAACGGCCTCCAAAAAAGTACCCATCACAAAGAACATAATATTGGTGGCCAGGAAAAACAGGTATTTGTTTAAATTGTTTTCCGCAATCCAGGCCGCCAGTTGCTGGGGCACCTGGTTGGCGGTAAGGAACAATGCAAACACCATGGCCGCAGCAATAATTAAGAAAATCATTGATGAAATATTTATGGATTCCACAAAGATCTTACGCATATCCCTTATTTTTAATTCTCTATAAATAAAGAATGAAACTACTAAAGTATAAAAAACCGAAAGTACCGCTGCCTCGGTGGGCGTTACCACACCGGCATATATACTGCCCAGGATAAAGAAGGGCAAAAATCCCCCCGGCAAAGCCTTAAGTGATGACTTCCATCTTTCCTCCCAGCTGGCCTTCTCCAGCATTTCCAGTTTTTGCATCTTGGCATAAACCACGGCACAGATAATTAAGATAAGGGCAAGGATTAATCCCGGTATTAAACCGGCCATAAACAGCTTACCAATGGACTCCTCTGCCGTGACCCCAAAAACCACCATGGTCACACTGGGCGGGATGAGTATACCCAGGGTTCCCGATGCCGCAATAAGCCCCATGGCATACTTTTTGGGATAGCCGCCGTTAACCAGGGCCGGGTACATAATTGCACCGATGGCCGCAGCGGTGGCGGGGCTGGAACCGGAAATGGCGGCAAATATGGCACAGGCCATAATGGTAACCACGGCCAAACCGCCGGGCAGGTGCCCGAACCAGGCCCGCAGGGCACTGATTAAATACTTGGATATGCCTCCGTGGGACATCAGCACACCGGCGAATACAAAGGCGGGTATCGCCATCAGCGTGGGTGAAAGCAGCGAGGCAAACATCCTTTGCACCATCATGTGCATGGTAAAGTCCGTGGTCAGGTACAGCACTGCCAGCGCCGCAGTGGCCAGGCTGATGGCGATGGGGACATTGAGCAAAAATAAGCCCGCAAAAATACTAAACAGAAGGGCGGTTGACATATTCCTCATCCTCCCCCCGGTATTTTTTCTTCCAGTCTTCGCCACGGTCTTTGAGCAACATAACCAGTTTATCAATAAACCGGATACCGAACATTACGCCGCTGATGGGAATAATCAAATTGACGATCCATAATGGAAATCTACTGTCCGCTGACCGCATACCGGTGGCCAGGTAGTTGGCTTCAAGCAAAATTCCGTAATAGGTATAAAAAATACAAAAAGCCAGTCCCAAAGCGTTAGCAAAAATACTTACCTTGTATTTAGTAGATAGTGGTAGAAAATTATACACCAGGTCAACTTTAATATGATTATCGTTCCTCAAAGCCACGGCCATACCGGCCAAAGTGCCCCAGACCACAAAATATACCGAAAATTCGTCCAGTATCGATTGGGGACGCCCCCAAAAGTATCTCATAACAACGTTGACAAAAACCATGGTCAGGCCGATAAATAACATACCACCGGCAAAAAAGTCTTCAAAAATTTGATAAGCACGTTTTAGTTTGTCCATGTCCGCCTCCTTGTCAGCGCGGCAATAACATTACCGTTGTTTATATGCGCAGGGTTTCCCCTGTGGCGTGCACAGCTACAGGGGCATAGTAAAGGAGCGGCCGGTACCCGACCGCCCCCACTAACTACGAGTTTCTGGCGGCGTCAATATACTCTTGACCGACTTCCGCACCATATTTTTCATACAAGGGTTGTAATGCTTCGATAAATTTAGCCTTATCCTCTTCGGTTAGCTCGTATATTTCCACTTTGCCGCTCTGCTTAATGTTTTCAAAAGAAGCGGCACTCAATTCATCGGCCAACTGGCGTTCATAAGCCGTTGCTTCAGCCATAGCCTCACTAAACATTTCCTGCTGCTCCGGGGTTAATGAATTCCAGAATTTTGTATTGGTTAACACCACGTAATCCAGGCGCCCGTGATTTGATATGGTGAGATATTTTTGCACTTCCACATATTTCTGGGTATCGATGTTGTTAAAGGTATTTTCCTGGCCATCAACGGTTCCGTTATCCAGAGCCTGGTATACCTCGGAAAAGGCCAGGGTTTGGGAACCTGCTCCCAAAGCCTTGAACTGGTCATCCAGCACTCCACCGCTCTGGGTACGGAACTTCAAACCTTTAAAATCCTCCGGCGCTTTCAGCGGCCGTTTGGAATTGGTAAAATGCTTGGTTCCGTTGGCCCACCAGGCTAATCCAAGAATGCCGTGGGGCTCAAGGGAATTGAGCAGTTTCTTGCCGGCCTCGCCATCAAAAAACCGGTAGGCCTGGGCATCGTCTTTAAACAAAAAGGGCATATCAACCAATTGGAAAGAGGGGTTTAAAGTGACCAGCTTGGTAACGGAAGGGGCAATCAACTGAACATTATTGGCCAGCAATTGCTCCTGTTCTTCCTTATCGCCATAAAGCTGGGATGACGGGTATACCTGCACATCAAATAAACCACCGGACTTTTCTTCCAGAAGCTCTTCAAATTTCAGTGCAGCCTGGCCCTTGGGAGTTGATTCGGCCACCACGTGGGTGAACTTAACCACAATTTTCTCCTGATCACCGCCGCCTTGAGCATTGCTTCCGCCACATGCCGTGGTCGCCACAGCCACCGCCACAGTCAATAAAACACATAGCAGCAATTTAGTAAACCTGTTAATCATTTTCTACCTCCTATTTTTTTTAAATATTTTATTGGTTTTGATAATTTAGTTAATTCCACCTCCCAATAATTTCTTTAATTAATTGTGCTTTTGCAACTCGTTTATCAATTCCAAGCCAATGTCACCGGCAAAGCTGGCATATAGCGGTTTAAAGGCGGCCTCCCAGGCCTCTTTTTGTTCCGGGGTCAATTCGGTTATGGTTAAATTATCAGAGTCTTTTAATTGCTTGAGATATGTTTCATTCATTTCCGCAGCCTTAGCCCGCTCCCACCGGGTAACTTCAGCCATTGTTTCTTCCATTACCCGGCGTATATCCTCCGGTAAACTATACCAGTACGCCTTGTTAACCATGACCGCATAGCCCATGTAACCGTGGTCCGATATGGTCATGTAACTCTGCACCCGGTAAAAGCCCTTGGTATATAAATTGGAAATGGTATTTTCCTGGCCATGCACAAGATTACGTTCTATACCTTGATAAACGTCATTAAATGGCATGGGAACCGGGGTGGCGCCAAATAAATTAAATTGCTCCCTTAACACCGGGCTGTTGATCATAACTCTGAAACTTAAACCCTTCAGGTCCCCGGGACTGGTTATCGGCCTTACATTATTGGTTAACTGTTTGAAACCGTTATCCCAATAGGCTAGAACCATAAACCCTTTACTATCAAGGCTTTTGGCCAGCTTTTGGCCCACTGGCCCGTCCATGGCCCGGTGTACCTCATCTAAATTTTTAAAGGCGTACGGCAAGTCCAGGGCCTGCCACCCGGGATATAAATCTCCCAGCTTGGATGTAGCCGGGGCGATTATCTGCACAGCTCCCGACTGGAGAGCCTGCATTTCTTCCCCATCGGCGTAAAGGGTGGAATTGGGAAAAACCTGCACTTCAACCCTGCCCCTGGTGCGCTGTTGAACTAAACTGGCAAATCGCTCGGCGGCCAGTCCCTTGGGGGTATTTTCCGCCACCACATGTGAAAATTTAATAACTATTTTTTGATCCGGGCTGACCTGCTCACCATCAGTAACTCTTTTTGCGCACCCCCCGGTTAATAAGACAATTAATTGGATGATTAATAGCAAGTACACCGTGTTTTTCAATTTACCGTACATAAACAATGACCACACTTTACGCCACTTTTTTTGCAACAATCCCTATTTTCTGAATGTTTTGTCTTTAGTAATTTTACGCCGGTCGCTTTTCCGGCGCAAGGTTTTGTCCATATTGTTGATTTAGTTCTTTTAGTTCTCATTTTCATTTTTTATAAAATATCTTTTAACCGGTCTTCCCACCGAGCCATATTGAAATTTTGCCCTTACTTTTCCAATACTCTCTAAATACTCCAGGTAACGCCGCGCGGTAACCCGGGCCAACCCCAGCTTGCCCGCCACTTCCTCGGCGGACAGGTTGTTACCTTCTTTTAATAAACAAATTAACACCTGTTTAAAGGTTACTTGATTAAGACCCTTGGGTAGTGTTTCAGTTTCCCGGCCTGAAGTTATACGTGTCATGGTCAATTTGTCCAGTTCCGATTGGTTCAGTACCGATTTTTGGAAACACTTGTGCATGTCGGCATAGGACTCAAGGGCACGCTTTAACCGGTTAAATTTAAAGGGTTTGATTATATAGTCAACCGCCCCGTACCTGAATACATTTTGGATAATTTCGGCGTCCTGGGCGGCGGTAACCATTATCACATCGATGCCTATCCCCTTTTTTCTGATCTCCCTGAGCAATGTAACACCGTCCATATCCGGTAAATAGATATCTAGCAAAGCAAGATGATACCGGGCGTCCCTTAATTTTTTCAGGGCCTCGCCACTGGTTTTAGCTGTACCGCAGACTTGAAAACCAGGCACATTATTGACAAACTGCGTATTCACTTCTATTACCATTGGATCGTCTTCAATAATCAACACGCGGATATTCAATATCTCCATCCCCCGGTTTGCACTGCTTTGGCAGCATCACTTTAAATAAAACACCGGTATTTTCCGGCCGTATTATTTTTATTGAACCATTAAGGTTTTCCACAGTCCTTTTTACCAGATGTAAACCAATCCCCCTGCCGGTTCCTTTGGTGGAAAAACCTTGTTCAAAAATTTTGTGCTCCAACTGCGGGTCTATGCCCGGACCCCAATCCCTCACTTCAATGGTTATTTGTTCCGCTGTATCGTATATTTTGAAATAAACCTTGCGTTTTTCATTGCCCGCTTGCTGCACCGCTTCAAAGGCGTTTTCTATTAAATTACCCGCTATGATAACCAAATCACTGCTATTAATTTTGTCCGGTATATATTTAAGATAACTTTTTGGATCAATATTCAGTTCTATCTTTAATTCCTTGGACCTGGCAAATTTACCGAGCAATAAACCGGCCATCCGGTAATCATGTATTTGTTTGTTTATTAAACCGGTGACCTTTTGCTGTTCCCCGGTGATGTCAAATATATAATCAATGGCTTGCTGGTAATGGCCCAACTCCACCAGCCCGGCAATGGTATGCAGTTTATTGGCGTTTTCGTGATTTTGCACCCTCAGTGCCTCCACAAACAGTTTCACACCGGTTAACTCCTCAGCCAGGGCATTTACCTCGGTTTTATCCTTAAATGTGGACACAGCACCCACAATTTCGCCATTCACTTTTACCGGTAGCCGGTTACTGATGATTATTGTATTGTTTATTACCCGTTCTTGATTAAATACCGGCTTGCCTGATTTTATGATTTCGGGCAAGTTGCTATCGGGAATTACATCGTAAACATACCGGCCCACAACGTCATTTTCCAATCCCAACAGCCTGCGGGCCTCTTCGTTTAATACAGTGATTCTTAAATTAGTGTCAATGGCCACCACGCCTTCGCTCATGGCTTGGAAAATAGCAATTCTCTCCTGTAACAACCTGGCAATTTCACCCGGTTCCATACTTAACATGGCCTTTTTGATATTATGAGCCAAAAATAGAGAACCCAGGAGCCCGATAACAAGTCCCACAGCCAGAAATGAATAAATCTTGACATGAATACTGCGCCAAATCTGTACCGCCGTGGGTGTAAGCACCCCCACCACCACAACACCCACCTGACGGGTGCCTTCATCCACCTTGATGGGCACAAAGGCTCTGATGGACGGCCCCAAGACCCCTTCCGCCCTGGATATCAGTTCGTGGTTGGCCAGGGCGGCACCTATATCCTGGTCGGTAAACTTTTTGCCTATACGATCCTGAACAGGATGCGAATACCTGATCTTGTGCATGTCCAGCACAACAATATATGCCACCCCCGTGGCCAGGCGGGTTTTTTCCGCTATTGGTTGAATCACTTCCCAACCGTTTGGCTGTCCCACGTTATCTTTTATCTCATCCATCTGGGCCAGCGTTCTGGCAATGGCTAAAGCGTGCAAACCCATCTCATCTTCAAACATAACCGTTACTTTTTGGATCAGCAAAAAACCCCCGACCATGATGGCCAGCAGAACCAGTCCAAAGGAGAACAAAGCCATTTTAGTTCTTATGGTTAATGGTTTAATAAGAAAGATTGACCGCATGCTCTTTACCTCATATCCCTATACCAATAATCTTCATCAGGGCCAGTGCATTGGTGGATCTTGATACTCCGGGTTTAAGGCGATAATCAAAGGTTATATCCCGGCCGGTAATCTGATCCGTAAAATGATAGTTCCTAATCAAAGGTATTTCATTTTCCAGCCGGGCCAGCTCCAAATCGTGGGTGGACACCAATCCAACAGACCCCAGCTCATGTAAAGCTTTAATAACAGCTTTGGCGCCCGTAATTCTGTCCCTGGAATTGGTTCCTTTAAAGATTTCATCAATTAGGAAAATCATGGGCTTGCCGGTTTTGGCAGCGTCCACTATCAATTTGATGCGCAGTAGTTCCGCATAAAAAGTCGAGATGTTTTTTTCCAGGTTATCATTAATATGTATACTGGAATAAACATCCATCATGGAACAACTGAACCGCCCGGCGCATACCGGAGCGCCGGCATAGGCTAGTACCAAATTAATCCCCACTGTTCTAAGCAGGGTACTTTTGCCGGACATATTCGAACCAGTGATGAGTAAAACCGTGCCGGGTTCAGCCAGTTCAACATCATTACACACCCGTATTTCATCTTTAATCAGCGGGTGCCCCAGGATAGTGGCCTTTAATGCCGGCTTGGAACCGGTTATCTCCGGCATCGCCCAGCCGGGATGATCATGAACCAGACCAGCCAAACTGGATAATGCTTCAAACTCGGCAATTATTTCAATCCAGCCTCTTAAGGACCGGCCCGAGCTTTCTCTCCATTTTTCCAGCCTGATCACTGTTTGCAAATCCCATAACAAACCAATGTTGATGACGGGATGCAGGCTGGAGTAACGCATGCTGATCCTATCCATAATTTTAAAAAGCTGCCCAACCTGCCGGGATGGAGGTTCACCGCCCCCTATTAGCTTCCTTTTCAGGCTTTTCAACAGCGGCGTATTAAAGTTTTCTGTTTCAATACATACCAATTGGGCCGAGTAACGGTACAGCTCATTTACTGTATTACCTGTTTTTATAAATGTTTGATGAGCGGTTTTTTCCGTTAAAGTCACCACCAGTATCTGCAGAACAAAGGGGAAAACCCAGATATACGGGGGGATAAAATCAAAGTACCCCAATAGGGCTAAAATTAGGGTAACCAAAGGAATTACCGGCAGAAATAAAGTATATTTATTGGTGAATACCGGTTTTTCCTCCGCCCAGCCCAGCAGTTTTTCCAGATCACCGGCCTTTTTATCTTTATCCAGCAGCATACCGGTGGTCTGAAAATGCTGGCGCCAGTCAAAACGACGGCTTAACTCCTGGAGGGCCTGTTGGCGGCGGGCAATTTCCTCCAAACTGGACGGGGAAGTAAGCAATTGAGCCAGCCTGTTTTCACCAACCATAGTGGTGGCGGCGTTAATATACTGGAACAGGGAACCTTGCCCGAATATATTCAGATCAGAGGCATAACGGTGCTCGGGATCGATAAAACGCTCCCCGGTATCGGCAAACTCCCCCCATTTGCCCTCCAAGCGACGCAAACCTTTATCATTAATAGCTACCTGCGTTTCCAGATACTTAATTTCAGCTTTGATGCGGTTATGTTTTACTACCATGGCAATAAATATCAAAACCATTAAATCAATACAAATCAGGTAAAGTGGGTTTGCCAACCAGAAGGAGTAAGCGATGGATAAACCCGCCGCGGCCAAAAAAACCAGCGGGCGCAGGACCACAAACAATTCATTTTGTTTTTTTATTACGGACAGCTTTGCCGCTACCTTTTTCTTTTTAGCCTGATAAACTCTGTATATTGATTCATCCATTAATTCATCACCACCACCCCTTAACCCTGGCGTTTTCCTTTATGTTCAGGCTGCCGTCGCGGATAAGCATTTCTCCTGCCTTAAGCCCCCCGGTGACCTCAATATTTTCCCGGTCACTGATACCGGTTTGCACCCTCCTGTGCTCTGCACGGTTATCTGTTACCACCATTACTTCCTTGCCGCCATCCTCCAGGGCACGCACAGCTTCTAAGGGAATAACCGGTACATTATGCCTGGTGGCGGTTTCAATGGCCACCCTTACTTCATATCCCGGTTTCAGGTTGGCAAAGTCCTCCAAAGAGATAATTACGGGCACCCGTCTCTGGATCACTCCCAGAGCTGATTGTTTTTCCTCGGCCTGGGGGTATATTTCCCTGACTTCGCCGCCGAGCACCTTTCCACCCAGGACCGGGGCGGTAATCACTACGCGCTGTCCCGGTTCCACCTCGCCCAGGTCGTCACTCAGGATATCCGCCTTTACTTCCAACTGGCCGGTCATCGCCACGCTGGCCAGCAATGTACCCGGGCTTACCACCTCTTCCTGCCGGGCCAGCAAGCTTAATATAACTCCTTCCACCGGGCTTTGTAATGTCAACTGCCGGTCCTTGCGGTTAAGGTTATGCAATAATTGATTTAAACCCGCTTCCCGGGCTCTGGCGCTTTCCAGCAGTTGGGTCTGCTCCTGTAAACTCTGTTCCAGGGTTTCCACTTTAAACCGGGCAGCTTCAAAATCAACTTCAGCTACAGCCCCGGATGCAAAAAGTTCCCGAAGTCGTTCCAGGTAATTCGCAGCATTTTCCAACTCCAGCCGGGTGCGGTCCACAGCCGCCCGGGCGGCTGCAATTGAAGCCGCGGTTTGGTTTAATTGAGCCTGTGTATCGGCTATTTGCATATCCAGGTCCAGGTTTTCCAGCACCACCAAAACCTGGCCTTTATGCACCTGCTGGCCGATAACCACCGGCACCTGTATAACCCTGGCATTCTGGGTAGCCTGGAGGTCATACTTTGTGGAGGGCTGCACGTAGCCGGTATCTTCCACAACCCGGGTTATATCCCCTTTCACCACCCGAACCGTATCCGCCTCAATGCCTCTGCCTGTAATTGTTATTATGGCTGCCAAAGCCACTATTGAAACGATACCCACCGGCAGAAATATTTTTTTCCATTGTTAAGTTCATACTCCACGGGCAATGTATAACTGGTCAGGCGGGCGGTGGCCCGTTTATTGTGGTCATTAACCAGGGTAACATCTTTTTGTAAACGACCGGTCACTCCGGCCACCCCGGGTATGGTTTCAATTTGTTTGGTCACCTGCTGCGGGGCTTTAATCACATGAAAGTAATAATCCGCAAAATTATTGTCCTGATAAAACTTATCCTTGGCTGTATTTAAATTGTAATAGGCGGTGGTCATACTGATATAAACCGCGATACCCACCGTGACCACCGCCACCGCACATCCTCCACCACCAGTGGCTCGTCCACCAAGTCAGCGGCCAGTTCCACATTTTCCCTAGCCGTCAGATCCGGTATTAGATTGTAAAACTGAAATACAAAACCGATTTCATTTCTTCGGTAGTAAGTTAGCCGTTTATCACCGGCCCGGCTCAGGTTTTCATTCAAGAAAAACATTTCTCCCGTGGTGGGCAAATCCATCCCTCCCATGATATTAAGCAGGGTGCTTTTACCCGGGCCGCTGGGGCCCAGTATCACCAGTATTTCCCCCTGAAAAACATTCAGGGAAGTCTCTCTAAGGGCATTAACTTTAATTTCGCCCATATTGTATGTTTTGGTTACCCGGTCAAGCCTCATGAGTATATCCATGATGATGCCCCACATCCTTTATGTTTTTCCCCGTCAACCATCGGTCCAGGCTAATGCAATAACATCACTATTTTACTATTTAATCTCATATATTCGGAAACCTGTTAGAGTTTACCTGCCACAGATTATTTTTCCTTGTCAAAGGTTTATTTGAAAAGCAAGCTTTGGTGCCGGGTGTTGAAATCCTGGGCACAAAAGTCATGAAAGAAATTCATTCAGACTTTCAACACCCGGCACCGGCGTGTAAAACGCAAGCTGTTGCATTAATGTAATATAAACATTAATATACAACCATAGCTTATTATTAATTTGAAAGGGGGAAACCGCTTGTACCTGGCAACTTTCCTGTTTGAAGAACAGGTAAAAATAGGGGTATTAACCGGTGACCGCCGGCAAATCATACCCATAGAAAATATTATTCAACCTGAGCCGCCCCGCACTATGCTGGAACTTATAAAAACACTGGCCCGAAAAAATACCTCCGACGGTGAAGCCTGTATAAAGCAAATGCAAAAAGCAGCCGGGGAAAAGGACGGCCTATCAATTAGCAAGGTAAAAATAATGGCACCGATACCCCATCCTGAGCGGGGCGTCATCTGCCTGGGCAAAAACTATAAGGAACACGTGCAGGAAATAGCGGACGTCACTAAACAAGCGGCGGATATACCCAAATACCCGGTTTATTTTCATAAAATAGTTAATGAAGCGCCGGGTGATCAGGATTATATTCCCGCCCACAGCACCATCACCAAAGCCCTCGATTATGAAGTTGAACTGGCTGTTATTATCGGCAAAGAGGGCAACAATATACCGGTTGACAAGGCGGAGGAATACATATTCGGTTATACCATATTAAACGACATCACCGCCCGAGACTTGCAAAAACGGCACCAGCAGTGGTACAAAGGTAAAAGCCTGGACGGTACCTGTCCCATGGGGCCTTATATCGTTCATAAAAGTGCCGTGGAATTTCCCCCCGCGTTAAAAATACAGTGCTTTGTTAACGGAGAACTGCGCCAAAACGACAACACAAGCAACCTGATATATGATATCCCCTGCATTATCAGTGATTTTTCCCGGGGATTAACCTTAAAACCGGGGGATATTATATCCACCGGCACACCTTCGGGGGTAGGCATGGGATTTAAGCCCTTCAAGTTTTTGCAAAGCGGGGACAAAATTGAATGTTACATTGAAAAGATCGGCACGCTGACCAGCATTGTGAAATAGCATGAAAATCCACCAAGGAGATGATTATACTTTGACAGTTGGCATGGACAATGATGCACTGGAAAATGAAATTGTCGAACTGCTGCGGGAATTAATATCAGTGGCCGGGGTTACAGGTCTTGAGGACGCGGTCAGGGAAAAAATAACTGATTTGCTCCGGCCCACCGGGGCACATATCGGCACTGACCACATGGGCAACCTGTACGCCACTGTGCCCGGGAAAACAAAGGGCGGCAAACCTAACCGGGTGATGGTTTGTGCCCACATGGATGAAGTTGGTTACGTGGTTAGCAATATTGATGACCAGGGGTTTATTTATCTTTATCCCCTGGGCGGTATACCCGAATACCTGGGACCCGGCCAGTGGGTGTCGCTGCACACCGGTTCGGGTATCATCCAAGGCTGTGTGGGTATCCACCCGCCCCATTTGCCGGTGACGGGGCAGAAAGAAATGTTTGTAGATGTGGGGGCGCAAAACAGGGAAGAAGTGTTGCAAATGGGCATCTCCACGGGCACACCGGTCACCTTCAGCCGCGGATTCCACCGGCTCAACCGGAACCGGGTTATGGGACGGTGTATTGACGACAGGATGGGCTGCGCTATACTGATAGCCCTGTTACGCAGGTTGTCCGCCACTCCCATTGAAGCCGAAGTCACCGGGGTGTTCTCCAGTACCGAAGAGCACGGCATGATGCCAGGCAGCGATCCTTCCAACGTGCACGGCTCCCGCGGTGCCCTGGTGGCGGCCTTGAAGCTGCGCCCGGATTTTGCCGTGGTGGTGGATAGCATGGTATGCAGTGATATACCCGGCATCCCCCGGCACCAGCGCCAAATACGCCTGGGTCAAGGGGTGGCGCTACGCCTGGTGGACGACCTGGCCATCATGCGCTCCCCCATGCGAAAATTTTTAGAAAAAGTGGCCGGTTCCGCAGGTATTACCATCCAGAAGGGAATATCCCGTTCTTATACCGACACTTCAGTAATACAACTGCTGGATGTGCCGGTGGCCACCCTGGGCATACCGATGCGCTATGCCCATGCCCCGGCTCAAATTGCCGATACCCGTGATTTGGTACAAACCATTAATTTTATCCATGCCATTGCCCAAAATGCCGGACAATACCTGTCCGGCCACAGGCATAATATTTAGGTTGCGAAATATACTAACGATGGAACTTGCTATCCCTAAACACCCAAAGGAGGTAGGCTAATTATGGCCAGAAGGCGTGGCGGCGTTATGTCGGACAAGCTGAAGATGGAGTTAGCCGAAGAACTTGGGTTTGCCGATGTTGTTCGTGTAGAGGGCGGTTTCGGCAGCGTTTCGTCAAGAGACTGCGGCAATATGGTCCGCCTGGCTATACAAAGGGCAGAACAGTCACTGGTTTAGGGAAGCAGGTTGCGGGATGCGCTAAATAGCGCATCCTTTTTGCACTTATGTAGTGGAATTTTATACCCCCGTTAATTAATCTTTTGTTAACAAGTATAATCTGTTACAATAAGACTGTGTATCATTTTGGTACACAATTTAAAGATATGAGGTAGCGGCATGAACAGAACAAACATTGATATAATAAAATTCGTAGCTCCGGAAATAATCTTTGGCATGAACGCCATCAGCCAGATAGGCGAAAGCGCACTGCGCCTGGGTGCCAGAAAACTCTTTGTGGTCACGGACCAGGGTTTAATGGAGCATAGCTGGATAAAAAAAGTTTTATTTTATTTGGAACAGGCGGGATTGGAATACCAGGTCTGGAGCGAGATCACCAGTAACCCCAAGGATACCGAGGTAGCCAAAGGGAGCGAGCAATACCTGGCATCCAAATGTGATGCCATAATGGCCGTGGGGGGAGGCAGCCCCATTGACGCGGCCAAGGCCGTGGCCACTGTCGCCACCAACGGCGGTAGAATTCAGGATTACGAAGGCATAAACAAAATTACCCGACCGCTACCGCCCATGCTTATGGTGCCCTCTACGGCCGGTTCGGGCTCCGAGGTATCACAATTTGCCATTATAGTGGACAAACAGCGCAAGAAAAAAATGGCCATTATATCCAGATCACTGGTGCCGGATATTGCCATCATCGACCCGCAGCTACTGCAAACCAAAGGCGCCAGGCTTACCGCGGCCACCGGGGTGGATGCTTTAAGCCACGCCATCGAATCATATGTTTCGCTGGCGGCCAACCCGCTATCCGATGTCCGGGCCCTGGAGGCCATCCGGCTGATAGCTGGAAACTTGCGGGAATCGGTGGCCTGCCGGACCAACATGCAGGCCAAGTCCGCCATGTCCATGGCCAGCCTGCAAGCCGGGCTCGCCTTTTCCAATGCCATACTGGGAGCCACCCATGCCATGACCCACCAGGTGGACGGTCTGCTGGATTTGCACCACGGCGAAACCAACGCTGTTTTGCTTCCCCATGTGATGGAATTTAACCTGATATCCTGCGCCGATAAATACCGCCAGGTGGCCATAGCCATGGGGGAAAACGTAGACGGCCTCAGCAAACAGGACGCAGCCCACAAGGCTATTGATGCCGTTCGCCGCCTGGTGCGGGATATCGGCATCAACTACGGGCTTTCCAACATGGGCTTCAGGGAGGAATATATACCCGAGCTGAGTAAAAATGCCCTGCATGACGCTTGTATCATAACCAATCCCAGGGATGCCGACGCGGAAGATTTGGCCCGTATTTTCTACAAGGCTATGTAAGGGGGGGGTTAAAGATGGGAAACCGGTACCTGATCAATGAAAAAAAACATTTAATTGAACAATTGACCGGCATCCATTCCTCCAAGATAAATTATTATTTGGAGGTAAAAAAGAGTAATGAAGAAATTGTCAAGCAAAACAACCAGCTGGAAATCATTCACCAGATTATTAAAGATATTAATATCGACATGTCGCTGGCGGATATTATCGAACGAGTATACCAGCGCCTGCCGCTGGTGATTTACTGCGACTTTTTAGGGCTGGCCCTTCAGCGGGACAATGATTTAATAATGACGGCCATGATTCCCCACTGCCGCTGTATTAACCGCCCCGTACCACATAAATCACTGCTGTGGCAGGCGGTACAGGAAAGGGAGAGCAAAGTATTTTCACTCACCGAAAAAGATCGTAACGAAGAGGTTCTCCCGCCCCTGGAGAAGTTGAACATAGCATCCCTGGCCCTGGACCCGCTTATTGTCAAGGGTAACGTAATTGGCGTGCTGGTGATTGGCAGTCACCGGGAAAACGCATACTCCAAAGATGAGGCCAGGTTTACCAGGCAACTGGCCGACCAGCTTGCCATATGCATAGAAAACGCCCGTCTTTACGAGCAAGTATTAAACAGCAAAACAGAATGGGAAGAAACTTTTCGCTCCCTCACCGATCCCATTTTATTAATTGACCGTAACTACAATATCATCCGGTGCAACAACCGCCTGGATGGATTGCCGGGCAAAAACACCGGTAAACCGGTAAAAAGCAAGTGTTATCATTATGTGTGGGGAAGGGATACCAAATGTGAGTTTTGCTTGATGGATGAAGTTTACCGGAACCGGGTTCCCGCTTACCGGCGCATCCAACTGGAGTCCGGTAAAACTTACGATGTGCACTATTACCCCATTTTCAAACAAAACCGGGAAATTAACTCGGTAATCCATCACATCAAAGATATTACCGAGCAGGTTAAAATGGAAGCCCAGTTAATGCAATCGGACAAGCTGGCGGCCATCGGGGAAATGGCCGCAGGGGTAGCCCACGAGCTAAACAGCCCTCTGACCGTAATTATAGGCAATTCCCAGATCATCTTGCGGGACGACGGTATGGAAAAAAACAACAATGTGGAACTGCTACAGGATATCATCAACTGCGGGCTGCGCTGCAAAAAAATAATTCAAAACCTGTTAACTTTTGCCCGGCAGGACCAGCGACCCATGACAAGTACCAACCTTAACAAAGTTGTGGAAAGTGTGCTGCCTTTAATACGGTATCAAATCAACCAAAACAATATTAATCTTAAGCTGAACCTCGCCCCAAACCTCCCGAATATACTGGCCAATGAACAACAGCTGGACCAGGTGCTGGTTAATTTGCTGCTAAACGCCAGGGACGCGCTGGAAAACAAGCCCGGGGATAAAACAATAACCATCACCACCACGGTGAGAAAAAGCGAGAACGGTGATTATGTAACCGCCACGGTTACTGATAATGGTGACGGCATTGCCGCAGAAAATATATTGAAAATTTTTAACCCGTTTTTCACCAGCAAAGAGGCCCATAAAGGTACCGGGTTGGGTTTATCGGTAAGCCTGGGTATAGCCGAAGCCCACGGAGGCACCATTGATGTAACCAGCACACCCGGTCAAGGCAGTTGCTTCACTCTGGCTATCCCGGTGAAACACCAGTAATTTTAGTAAGGGAGGTGATCTACCTTGGCCCCCGGTGAAAATATTTTAGTAATCGATGATGAAGTGGAAGTGGGCAGTTTTTTTCGCCGCCTGCTGCAAAGAAAGGGTTTTAAAGTCAGCCTCGCCCACACCGGTGGCGAAGCAATGCGTTTAATTGATACCATCAATTTTGCCGTGGCTTTGATTGACCTGAAGCTGCCCGACACCAACGGGTTAATATTACTGCAATATTTAAAAAATAACCAGCCCGATTGTGAAGCCATAATTATGACGGGCTACAGCACCACCCGCACCGCAGTCAAGGCCATACAATTGGGTGCTTTTGACTATATAGAAAAACCCTTTGAGGATATCACCGAAATAGAGGATTTAATATGCAAAGCACTGGACTACGGTCACCGGACAACTGATAAGATTTCAGGCCGGCCCGAATGGGGCACCACCGCCGAAAAAGTCGGTTTTATAGTGGGAAAAACCCCCAAAATGATACGTCTGGCCACAATTGCGGATAAAATTGCCAAAAAAAATATTAATGTTTTGATCCGGGGTGAAACCGGCACCGGCAAGGAGATACTGGCCAGGTTTATTCACGCTGGCAGCCCCCGCCACCAACAAGCATTTGTTCCCATAAACTGCGGTGCCCTGCCTGAAAATTTACTGGAAAGTGAGCTTTTCGGCCATGAAAAGGGCTCCTTCACCGGAGCTTCGTATATGCGCCGTGGCATTTTTGAAATTGCCAATAACGGCTCACTTTTCCTGGATGAAATAGGGGAGGCCAACCCGTCCATTCAGGTTAAATTACTGCGGGTCCTGGAAACGGGCGAGTTCGTGCGCGTTGGGGGTGAAAAACCAGTAAAATCCGACGTGCGCATTATTGCGGCCACCAACGTAAACTTGGAAAAGGCCGTCCGGGAAAAGCTTTTTCGGGAGGATTTATTTTACAGGTTGGATGTGGTAAGATTAGAATTGCCGCCGCTGCGGGAAAGAAAAGAAGATATCCCCATGCTGGTCAACCATTTTATCACCAACTTCAATGCCAAAGCACACAGGGCGCCGCAGGTATCCCCCGAAGCCATGCTTATACTGCAAGATCACAACTGGCCCGGTAATATAAGGGAGCTGGTTAATATTGTGGACCAGGCCGTTGCACTGTGCGATGGCAACATGATTCTACCCACGCATTTACCCGAAAGAATACGACAATCAGCGAGCAACTCCTATACTACAGCGCCCCCCACCACCACCGGTAATCGCTGGCCGGGCCTTGAAGGCCAATCAATTTTGGAAACACTGGAAAAAATGACCCAAGAGAATGGGTGGGCACAAAAACTCAACAAGGATAACGTGATAAGGGCCTACCGCCTTACCACACAAATTAAAGACAAACTGCTTAACCGCATGCAAGAGCTTTCTATTCCCGGCCCACTACCGCCCAGCCTCGAGGAAGTGGAAGTGGAAACCATCACCCGCACCCTGGCTTATTACGACGGCAATATAACCACCGCTGCACGCTCCCTGGGCATCGGAAGAAATACACTGTACAGAAAAATTAAAGAATACGGCATAGACATCAAGTAAATTATAAGAAACCGCCAACCTGTCACCAGGTCGGCGGTTTTCTTTTGCATTAAGTTCTGTAGCAACCCCATTAAATACACGATTATCTATCTGTATCATTTCGACACTTTTGTTCCACAATTACACTCCTTCGGAACATTCATTATTAGCTGGCAGTTTCATTTTGGATCTTTATTCAAAAGATTATAAATTAATTTGATTTCTTTTATACTATCAAAAAAATCAAACACTTGATTTAACTGAACTGGCACGACAATTGCAAATAAAAATACTCAAAAAAAAAATAATAGTAGGTAAATTGCAAATACCTGCTATTAACTAAAAAAAGGAGGAATATTTTACAATGGCATTAGGAGAACAAGTTTTTGGTTACTTCATCCCTACTGTTAACCTCATGGGCGTAGGTTCCCACAAGGAAACCACCAACCAGGTAAAAGTAATGGGTGGCACCAATGCGCTTATCGTGACCGATGCTTACCTGGCCAAATCAGGCATGGCCGATGAAATTAAGGGCCTGGTGGAAGCCGCCGGTGCCAAAGCCATAGTATGGGGCGGTGCCGAGCCCAACCCCACCGACATAAACGTGCATGACGGGCTAAAAGTATTCCAGGACAATAATTGCGACATGATCATTTCCCTGGGTGGCGGTAGTTCCCACGACTGCGCCAAAGGTATCGGCATTGTGGCCACCAACGGCGGTAATATTCGCGATTATGAAGGGGTGGACAAGTCTTCCAAGGCTATGCCTCCGTTCATCGCCATCAACACCACTGCCGGGACAGCCAGTGAGATGACCCGCTTCTGTATTATCACCGATACCGATCGGAAAGTTAAAATGGCCATTGTTGACTGGCGGGTTACCCCCAACGTAGCCATTAATGACCCCCTGTTGATGGTAGGCATGCCCCCGGCACTCACTGCAGCCACCGGTATGGATGCTCTGACCCACGCCGTAGAGGCCTATGTTTCCACCGCCGCCACACCGGTCACCGACTCAGCAGCGTTAATGGCCATCAAATTGATCTCCGAAAACCTGCGCGCCGCGGTAGCCAACGGAACCAACATGGTGGCCCGGGATAAGATGGCCTATGCTGAATTCCTTGCCGGTATGGCTTTCAATAACGCCAGCTTGGGCTATGTACACGCCATGGCTCACCAACTGGGTGGTTTCTATAATCTGCCCCACGGCGTATGCAATGCCATTTTACTGCCCCATGTTTGCCAGTTCAACCTGATTTCCGCCCCCGAACGTTTTGCCGACATAGCACAGGCCATGGGCGAAAACATCGATGGACTCAGCACCCGGGCAGCCGCCGACGTAGCCATTGAAGCCATCAAGCAGCTTTCAGTGGATGTGGGTATTCCCACCGGATTGGCTCAACTGAATGTACAGGAAAAGGATATTCAGATCATGGCCGAAAACGCTATGAAAGACGCCTGTTCCCTGACCAACCCGCGTCTGGCCACCCTGGATGACGTAATGCAAATTTACCGCAATGCCATGTAGTAGTAAATTATAAAATAATATTTTTAGTTAAATAACACCCTGTTCCGTTATGGAACGGTTGACCCACTTCAGAACGCCGCCGTTGTGCATTTTTAATGCATAACGGCGGCGTTGTGTTATTAATTTACATATTGGCGGGATTACCCTTTAAAAAAAGTGCGTAATTACTGCAATTTTCAATCACTCAGAGCATTGGCATGATTATTGCGTGTATAGTTTACAAGAAGTCAATCCAGCGTATGCTATGTTGTTTACTACCAGCGGAAATTTACCTTATAAATTAATCCATTATGTATTTAGAAGGAGGATAATTTATGCAAAAAATTATCAGAGTTAACATGACCAAAAGAGAATTCACCACCGAGGATGTGCCGGAAAAATATATCACCTTGGGCGGCCGGGCGTTAACATCGCAGTTGGTTGCCGACGAAGTACCAGCCACCTGCAATGCCCTTGGCGAGTTAAACAAACTGGTCATCGCTCCCGGTTTACTGTCCGGCACCCAGGCCCCTTCCTCCGGTCGCCTTTCGGTGGGTGGCAAAAGCCCGCTAACCGGTGGCATTAAAGAGGCCAACGCCGGCGGCATTACATCACAAAAACTGGCCAACCTGGGCATTAAGGCCATCATCATTGAAGGTAAACCTGCCGACAAAGGTTTTTCACTGCTCAAAATCACCCCGGAGGGCATAGAAATGCTGCCTGCCGATGATTTAGCCGGCAAGGGTACCTATGAAACAACCGCTATCTGTAAACAACGCTTTGGCGAAAAGGTTGGCGTCATCACCATCGGCCCGGCCGGTGAAATGCTGATGCCTTCCGCCGGAGTTACCAATAACGACCTCGAGGGCAACAGCAGCCGGTACGCCGGTCGCGGCGGCCTGGGTGCTGTTATGGGTTCCAAGGGGTTAAAGGCCATTGTGGTGGACAGCCCCAAAACATTTGATGCCCCGGTACAAGATCCCGAGCGTTTTAAGGCAGCGGCCAAAAAATTTGCCAAAATACTGCTGGACCACCCGGTATGCGGCCAGGGTCTGCCCGCATACGGAACCAACGTGCTAATGAACATTATTAACGAGGCCGGCGCTCTGCCCGTGCGGAACTTCTCCCGTGGCCGGTTTGACAAGGCCAGTGAGGTTAGCGGCGAAAAGCTGGCCGAGGTGGCCAACGCCAGGGGCGGCAAAGCCACCCATGCCTGCCACCCGGGTTGTGTAATGCGTTGCTCCAACGTTTATCCCATGCCGGACGGCAAAGAATGCTCCCCCATTGAATACGAAACCGCCTGGTGCTTCGGTCCCAACCTGGAAATTAGCGACCTGGACGTGGTTGCCAAGCTGAATTACATCTGCAACGACGTGGGTCTGGACACCATTGAAGCTGGCTGCACATTGGGCGTGTTGGCCGAAGCCGGTGTTATCCCCTTTGGCGACGGAGCTGCCGCCATTGCCGCCCTGGAAGAAGTGGGCAAAGGCACCCCGCTGGGCCGGATCATCGGTAGCGGCGCTGCCAACACCGGAAAAGTGTTTGGTGTTACCAGGGTTCCCGCAGTAAAGGGGCAAGGCATTCCGGCTTACGACCCGCGGTCCTGCAAAGGTAACGGTGTAACATATGCCACCACCACCATGGGCGCAGACCATACCGCAGGGTACGCTGTTACAGCAAACATTCTGAAGGTTGGCGGGTTTGTCGATCCCACCAAAAAGGATGGACAAGTGGAACTTTCCCGCAACTTGCAGATAGCCACCGCGGCTATAGATGCCTCCGGCCTGTGCCTGTTCGTAGCCTTTGCCGTGCTGGATAACCCAGAAGGACTGCCCACCATCGTGGAAATGCTCAATGCCCAGTATGGCACTGAATTGACGGTGGACGATGTTATAGCCCTGGGTCAAAACATACTTAAAACAGAACGGCAATTTAACAAGGAAGCCGGGTTCACCAAGGCCGACGACAGGTTGCCCGAATTCTTTACCAGGGAACAGTTCAGCCCCCATAACACCACGTTTGATGTGACCGGCGAAGAATTGGACGAAGTTTATAACTTCTAATAACCGCCCTCGCTCTCGATTAAAAAAACCCTATACACTTCAAAACCCCTGTTCTGCACCAAGAACAGGGGTCCTTTTTGGGGGCACTTATTTGCATTTAACTATGCTTATACTATTCTCAAAAAACTGCTTCATGTTCATGAATGGTATAATCCACCGCCAGTTGTTCGCTATCCCTTGCGACATACCCACCGTTGTAACAACGGAAAACCTTTCCTTCCCAGGTTCTAATCATTACGTGCTCCTTTTCCACAGATAACAGGTACTGGGGAAGCAGCGGTGTTTTGCCGGCGCCACCGGGCGCATTAATAATATACCAGGGCACGGCCAGGCCCGATGTATAGCCGCGCAGGTTTTCCATAATCTCCAATCCTTCTTGAATAGTGGGCACAAAATGGGTTGTACCCTTTACAGGCTTGGCATGAAAAATATAATACGGCCTGACATGTATCTTAAGCAGCTCATGGTTTAACTTTTTCATTACGTGCGGGTCATTATTAACCCCTTTAAGCAATACAGCCTGGTTACCCAGCGGTATACCTGCCTTGGCCAGCCTCCGGGTAGCCTTTAACGCTTCCCGGGTTACTTCCATGGGGTGGTTAAAGTGAGTATTCACGTAAATGGGATGGTGCTTCTCCAACATACGGCAAAGCTCAGGTGTAATGCGCTGAGGCATGGTCACCGGAACACGGCTGCCTATACGCTTTATTTCCACATGTTCAATGCTGTCCAACTCAGTAAGTATCCAATCCAACCACTCATCGGACAATGTCAGCGGATCACCGCCCGTAATTAACACATCTCGCACCTCGGGATTGGCCCGGATGTAATCGATGGCTGCCTTGACATCCTCCACCGGTGCAGGCCTGTCTACTTCACCTATATTGCGCCTGCGCTGGCAGTGCCGGCAGAACATGGCACACTGGTTGGTTACATTTATTATCAACCGGTCAGCATAACGGCGGGTAATCCGAGGGGCGGGTGAAGTGTATTCCTCGGCCATGGGATCTTCCTTACCCCAACTATCACGAATTTCCCATATACTTGGTATACCCTGCATCCTCACCGGACATCGGGGATTGTCCGGCTGCATAAGGCTTAAATAATATGGTGAAACTGCCCAGCGAAATTTTTTGCTGACAAATTCAATATGCCCGGCTTCTTCATCGGTCAACGGCATAAGCCGCCTTAATTTTCTGACATCACTGATTCTGTTGCGCATTTGCCAGCGCCAGTTTTGCCAGTCTGCCTCAGTAGCTCCAAAAAAGCTTAATATCTGCCTTTTTCTCAGCTGGTACTGCTCTTCTAATTTGAATCCCGTTGGAATGTGCTTGACGGCCTCCAGATAATCTTCAATACGGTGTTTCAATTCCTCCGCTCTCTTAACAGCCATGCAGCGTTTCTCATTTTCCGGATGCACTAATAAATTATTCTTTAAACCTTCCAATAATCCCCACCTCCACGTGGTATTAATTAACATAAAATAAATATACATGCAACACACTATTATGAACCAATAAGTTGTTTGTTGATACACAACTTGTTCACTATTTATATTATAGCAATAATCTGTTTACGTGGAAAGGTAATTTTAACAGTATGCCCGTAAAAAAAACAACCGCAATCTGTACGTTAAAATAGATTAGCGGTTGCCCACTACCATAAAGTTTAGTCGCGCAGTAAGCGTCGCAATACTTTACCTACGGCAGATTTGGGTAACTGATCCCGAAACTCCACAATCCTGGGTACTTTGTATGCCGCCAGTTTGGTGCGGCAATAAGTAATTATATCTTCCCCATATATATCGACATGTTCATGATACAGGAAATGTTTAATAATTATTATTTAAATAAAAAAGCAGGGAAAATGCTACTAAAAGTTTTAAAATGTTTTATTTGCATGGTAAATATAAAATTCCCCGCCACACAATAAAAATCAGACGGGGAATTCTATGCTTGCATATTTATATCATTGTAGAATATAACAATCTGCATCGCCACAATAAATAGCGCTAAAAACATTTATCCTCAATTAAAGATACAATACCAACCACTTTATCAACA
This sequence comes from Desulfallas thermosapovorans DSM 6562, assembly GCF_008124625.1. Classification (NCBI taxonomy): domain Bacteria; kingdom Bacillati; phylum Bacillota; class Clostridia; order Eubacteriales; family Desulfallaceae; genus Desulfallas; species Desulfallas thermosapovorans. The sequence continues at coordinate 250,163 of NZ_VNHM01000002.1, read as the reverse complement.
TCTATGACAAACCCAACGCCTGTGCCCGGCTTTTGCAATTGCCCGGCTTCAACTATTGCTTCCAGCACTGCGTCGGTCTTATCCTTGTGGATCAGAGTTAGTATTATATCCTTTTCGGGCTCGATGGGAATGCCCAACAGCTTCTTTTGTTCGTGAATGCCAATGCCCCGTCCGCCCAGAACAGTACCTCCCCTGGCGCCCGCCTGTTTGGCGGCCTTTATGACCTTTTCGGCCCAACCTTTTTTAACAATGGTTACAATCAATTGATGATCTTTACTGACCTTCATCATCAAGGCTCCTTCCTCCATAAATCAGACCAAGGGTTAATACAGATAGTATCGGCGCCAGAGCCACCAAAGAAATCAGTCCAAAGCCATCCAGTAGCGGATCCCTTCCAGGTATCCCTGTTGCTATACCTACGGCCAGCGCCATTATGAAAGTGACCGTCATGGGACCGGTGGCCACACCGCCGGAATCAAAAGCCACCGCAACAAAAGTCGGGGACGAAAATTTTAATATAATCATAGCAATGATGTAACCGGGAAGCAAAAGGTAAATTAAAGGAATACCGTACACTATCCTGGCCATAGCCAAACCAACCGATACCGCCACTCCCACAGATAAAGTGTACAGCATTACCCGCTGGGATATAAAACCACCGGATACCTTTTCCACCTCGTAATTGAGTACCCGAACGGCTGGTTCCGCCACCACAACCACAAAACCCAGCATAACGCCGATGGGAATCACCACCCAGTTATAGGGTAGTCGCCCCAATTGTTCACCCATAGCACTGCCGGCCGGGAAAAAACCTACCTGTACTCCCTGCAGGAAAAAAGCTATTCCCACCAAAGATAATACCATACCGGTGAGGATTTGTTTAATCTTTTCTAGCGGTAACCTTAATAAAAATAAATGAAAAACTAAAAAAATGGCCAACAAAGGCAGCATGGCCAGGGCCACTTCCTGCATTATATGCCCGAATCCCTGAAAAACTTGAATTTCCATTACGCATAAATCACCCCCAAAAGCATAACCGCGATGATGGGACCCACAGAAGCAAGGGCCACCAAACCGAAACTGTCGCTAAGGGAACTTTTCCCACCAAGAACCGAGGTTATACCAACCCCCAAAGCCATAATAAAGGGGACGGTCATTGGCCCGGTGGTCACACCGCCGGAATCGAAAGATACGGGCACAAAATGCTCCGGCACAAAGGAGGATAAAATAAAAACCGCCACATAGCAACCAATAAGTAAAAAGCTCATTGGAATACCCAATACAATCCTGGCCACGGCAATGGTCATAAAAACACCAACACCCATGGCTACAAAGGTAATAATAATACTTTTATTAACTTCACCGTTGGAAACAAAATCAATTTGTTGGGCCAAAACCCGCACATCCGGTTCGGCTACAGTAACGGCAAAGCCCAGGAACATGGCAAAAATCATAAGTAACCATATGGAACCCCGCTGGGGTAACTCAGAGCCGATAATCTCGCCCAATGGCAGCACACCTATTTTTACTCCAATTAAAAACAACCCCAGACCAAAGGATACTAAAACTACACCAACAATAAATTGTGCCACCATGGGAACCGGATTTTCGAACAATAACAATTGCAAAATAACAACCAGAACCGCAATCGGCAATACAGCCTGAATCACTTCCCTGGCAATGTCCTTAATTTCATCCATTTATTACCTCCATAATTAGTTAATTAGAGCAGGTTTAAGAAAATAAACTATATATTTTAAACTATTTATCACGAAATGTCTATATTAATTTTATAATATAGCAATACAATTCGTCAAGAAAGCAATTGCAAGGAGACGGCAGAATAAAAACCGGAGCTTATCAATGCACCCCGGTTTTATTAACTAATAATAAATTAACCATTGCCATTATTAGCACTTCGCTGCACCAGTTCCTCGGCACATTTGTGAGCCCGCGCCATAATTGCATCCTCATCCAGCGTCAATATGCGGCGGTTTTCCATAACCACCCGTCCATCAATAATTACGGTATGCACATCCGCTGACGAGGCGGCGTAGGCAATATGGGCATAAATATCAAACAGCGGGTACAGGTGCGGTTTGTGCATATCCATTAAAATGATATCAGCTTTAAGCCCGCTCACCAGACGGCCGATTTGATCTTGCATACCCAGGGCCAAAGCTCCCCCGGCGGTGGCCATGTACAAAGCCTGATAGGCTGGTAAGGCACTGGCGTCGCCGGTATACAGCTTTTGCAGGAAGGCCGCGGTCCTTATTTCCTCCAGCATATCCAGGTTATTGTTACTGGAAGCACCGTCGGTACCCAGACCAACCACCGCGCCCTTTTCCAGCAAACGGGTCACCGGAGCTACTCCGCTGGCCAGTTTCATATTGCTCTGGGGGTTATGGGCTATACCCACCCGGCGCCGCACTAAAATATCCATATCGCTGTCGCTCAAGTGTACACAGTGGGCAGCCAGTACGGGTAACTCAAAAAGCCCCACTTCTTCCAGCAAAGCGACCGGAGTTTTGCCGTACTTTTCGTTGATTTCTTTAATCTCATCCTTAGTTTCGGCCACGTGAATGTGGATACCCACACCCAGTTCCCGGGCCGCAGCTATCACCTTTTTTAAAAACTCCGGCGGGCAGGTATATGGAGCATGGGGACCGAACATGGTGGTCACTCGCCCGCCGGCACCGCCGTGCCATTCTTTGATAAACTCCACACTTTCTGCCAGTGCCTTTTCCCCCCGGGCACCAAAGCCAATCATCCCCCGGCTGAGATTTGCCCGCATGCCTGACTCGTCTACGGCCTGGGCCACCCGGCCCATGGCATCATACATATCGGCAAAGGTGGTGGTGCCGCCCCGAATCATTTCCGCACAGCAAAGGAGCGTGCCCCGGTAAATATCCTCCGGGGTCAGGAGCGCCTCCAGAGGCCAAATTTTTTCATTCAGCCACTGCATTAAGGGCAGGTCATCGGCATAACCCCGAAAAAGCGTCATGGCCGCGTGGGTGTGGCAGTTGACAAACCCGGGCATGGCCACCATCCGGGGGTAATCCAGCACCCTCTCCGGTGTAAAATCCCCCGGTGTGGAACCCGCGGGTCCCACGTGGTATATAATATCATCCCGGACCGCAATTTCACCGCCCTTGATAATACCATCCTCGCCGTCCATGGTTAAAACAGCCATACATTTAACCAGTAAATCCGCCATAAATAACCTCCTTTGGGGTTAAGCTTAAACTTTATTAAACTAACTTAAAACTTGTTCTATTCTATTTACCCGGTTGCCCGTAGCAGGTCAGGAAAGCCTCCCTCAGTAACGCAACTTCACCGGGGGGCAATACTGCAGCCCGGCCAACTAATTCCGCCAGTATATATACCCGGGCAGCCTTTTCCACCACCTGGCAAACCAGGTATGCTTCCTCCACGGTGCGACCGAGTCCCACCAGGCCGTGGTTGGCCAACAGCACGGCATTGCTCTGCCCCAGCGCCTCCACGGCCGCAGAAGCCAGGTCGGCGGTGCCTGCCCGGGCATACCTGGTCACCGGCACCGCACCGCCGGCCAGTTGCACCTGGTCCTCCAAAACAGGGGGTAGGGATTTACCGGCCACAGCGAGGGCGCTGGCGTAAATACTGTGGGTATGCACTATGGCACCCGTTTGTACCCGGGCATTGTAGAGGGCCAGGTGCAGCATTAGTTCCGTGGATGGTTTGCGCGCCCCCTCCACCACGCGCCCGGTATCATCCACAATTACTAAATCCGCTTTTTCCATCAGGTCATAGGACATACCGCTGGGGGTTACCACAAACAGGTTTTTTCCGGGTACCCGGGCCGATATATTACCCCAGGTGCCCGTTACCAAACCGGCTCCGGCCATACTGGCCCCGGTTTTTAAAACTTGTTCCTTAATTTTTTCCAATGCTTGAAACAATGCACCTCCCCCTCACTCGCACCGCCATTCGTTAATATAGCTGTATTGATCACTGGTGAGCCGGTCTATTTGTATACCCAGGGATTGCAGCTTTAATTCCGCCACCCGGTTGTCCAGTTCAGGTAAAACATTGTATACCTTCTTGTCCAAATCACGACCATGCTGCACAATGTACAGTGCCGAAAGGGCCTGTAAACCAAAGGACGTGTCCATAATTTCCGCAGGGTGCCCGTCCCCGGCCGCCAGGTTCACCAGCCTGCCCTCGGCTAGCAGGTACAGGCGGCGTCCATCGGGCAGTTTAAATTCCTCAATATTATGGCGCACGGTACGGCGGGAAACCGAAACCCGTTCCAGCTCGGGGATATTGATTTCCACATCAAAATGGCCGGCATTGGCCAGGATGGCACCATTCTTCATGCGCTGGAAGTGGCTGGTGCGCAGTAAATCCCGGCACCCGGAAACGGTGATAAAAATATCCCCTTCGTAGGCAGCCTGCTCGCTGTGCATCACTCGGTGGCCGTCCATATACGCTTCAATGGCCTTTACGGGATCAGTTTCGCAAATAATTACACTGGCCCCCAGACCCTTGGCCCGCATGGCCACCCCCTTACCGCACCAGCCATAGCCCATGACCACTACAGTTTTGCCAGCAGTGACCAGGTTGGTGGTGCGCAGTATGCCGGACCAGACCGATTCGCCAGTACCGTAGCGATTGTCAAACAAATGCTTACACCGGGCATCATTGACCGCAATCATGGGAAACAACAATTGCCCGGCCCGTTCCAGCGCCCTGAGGCGCAGTACTCCGGTGGTGGTTTCCTCAGCACCGCCCAGCACTTCCCCGGCCTGTTCCCGCAAGTCGGTGTGCAACAGGTGCACCAGGTCGCCCCCATCATCTATCACCACCTGGGGGTGGTTACCCAGCACCAGGCGCAGGTGCTCATCGTATTCTTGGGCGGTGGCGTCATACCAGGCGTATACTTTGATACCCGCCCGGGCCAGGGCGGCCGCTACATCATCCTGGGTGGACAGGGGGTTTGAACCTGTTATGGCCACCTCGGCCCCGCCGGCACTGAGCACTTCGGCCAGGTAAGCTGTTTTGGCCTCCAAATGTATGCTCATGGCTATCCGGACCCCCTGGAAGGGACGGTTTTTTTCAAATTCTTCCCGGAGAACATTAAGCACAGGCATATGGGCCTTGACCCAATCTATTTTCAGCCGGCCCTGCTCATGCAAATTAATATCCCTTATCACATAGTCCGACAAAAGATCAGCTCCTTACAAGTAACAAAGTTTAACCGGTACAGTAATCCGTACGGGAGAAAATTAATCCCTGTATTTATCACTCAAAAAGGCCAGTATGCTGGCCATTAAAGATATAAGCACCCGTAACAGGCCTTGCTTTATTGGATATATAACTGGTACAAGTTTATTTACCGGCCAGCGCCGCCAGGCTTTCTTGATAAGGCGGGCGGGCTACACCCCGGTCGGTGATAATGGCGGTAACCAGGCGGGCCGGTGTCACATCAAATGCCGGGTTCCAGACCTGAACCCCCTCGGGTGCCACACGCCGGCCGGCAAAACAGGTCACTTCCTGCTCATCCCGGTTCTCGATGGGTATTTCATGGCCGCCGGAAATATTAAAATCAATGGTAGACATAGGCGCGGCCACGTAAAAGGGCAGGCCGTGCTCCTTGGCCAGCACCGCCACACCATATGTACCTATTTTATTGGCCACATCGCCATTGGCGGCAATACGGTCCGCCCCTACGATAACCAAATCCACCTTGCCCCGGGCCATAAGGAAACCAGCCATATTATCGGTCAAAAGGGTTACCGGGATTTGCTCCTGCACCATTTCCCAGGTGGTCAGGCGAGCCCCCTGAAGCAGCGGCCTGGTTTCGTCGGCGTAAACGCTGATATTTTTTCCGGCCTGGTGGGCAGCCCGGATTACCCCAAGGGCGGTACCGATACCCGCAGTGGCCAGCGCACCGGCATTGCAATGGGTTAAAATAGCAGCGCCATGGGGAATCAGTTTTTCACCAAACTGGCCCATACGACGGTTACTTTCCAAATCTTCACGGTATATAGCGTGGGCTTCTGCCAGCAACTTTTCCTTGGCAGCCTCTATGCCGCCTGTTATGTTATCACGCAAAACCCCCAACATCCGGTCAACAGCCCACTGCAAATTCACCGCTGTGGGCCTGGTGGCGGTTAAATCCCGGGCGATTTGCTCCACCCCCGCCATAAATTCCTCGCTGCCCGCAGGCTTTAAAGCCGCTGCTCCAAGGGCCAGGCCATAGGCGGCGGCGGCCCCGATGGCCGGTGCGCCGCGCACGCTGAGCCGGCGAATGGCCTCGCATACGGTGGTGTACTGCCGGCACTTGATATACTGGGTTTTACCCGGTAACAGCGTCTGGTCCAGTATTTCCAGGCAGCCATCCACCCAGCGCATAGTTTCCAATGTTTCCATATGCCAACACGATCCTTTCAAACGTTTAGTTTACCTTACACCTTTTGCCTGCGGCTACTTTACAGCAGACGGATCCTGGGGCAAATGCTGGCACGGGCAATCCGCGCCCTCGTCAACACCGGCAATGGCTTCCATTACTAAAGCTCTCAAGTTAAGCACATTTTCGTTCATAACATCAACCACTTCCTGGTGGGACAGCCGGTCCGGCGAAATACCCGCAGCAAAATTGGTCACCATAACAATGGTGGCGTAACACATTTCAGCTTCCCGGGCTAGTACCACTTCGGGCACGCTGGTCATGCCCACCACGTCGCCCCCCAACCGGCTAAGCATGCGTATTTCCGCCGGTGTTTCAAACCGCGGTCCTTCCATACACACGTAGGTGCCCCTGGTATGGTGGGGTAACCCGTGCTTTTGGGCTGCTTCCTGAAGCACCCGGCGCAGCCGCGGGCAATAGGGATCAGTCATATCCAGGTGTATCACCCCTTGCTCCACAAAGGTTTGGGGCCTGGATTTGGTAAAATCCAAAAACTGGTCTATAAAGACAAAATCTTTGGGTTTCATATCAGGATTCAATGAACCCACGGCGGCGGTGGCAAAAATGTTTTTAACACCCAGCATGCTTAGCCCGTAGATGTTGGCCCGGTAGTTGATACGGTGCGGCGCCACGGAATGATCTTCACCGTGCCGGGCCATAAAGGCCACCCGTTTACCCTGGTAACTGCCCACTTTCACCCTGATACTTCCATAGGGTGTGTCCACCTTTTCTTCGGTGATATCCGTTAGTATATTGGGGTCGTAAACCCCGGTACCTCCGATAATGGCAATAGGTACGCTCATTTTAAAACCTCCGTTGCTATTCTTCATGTTATTAGCATGACGTGTAACTTTACCTAGTATTCGCGATTTTTCCATGCAATCCTTTTCCAACATAAATTATGTATTGACCTGGTATGGACTGTATTCTACACACCAGGGAAAAATAATAAAAACTCGACTTTAAAACAAGTAAGTCATTTAAGCAACCCCCATTGATAAATGCCCATGTCATAGACATTTAGAGGGTATTTCAAGTTGTGGACTGTTACAAAACAATAGTTATATCATATTGCAAAAAAAAGCAGACCCAGTCATGATGTAAATTGGCCTGCTAATTTTGGACTGAAAATTTGAACTTAAAAAACGGAACCCGCTAAATTTGCCAGGAATGGTGTTTATCCACATGCGGCACCAGGGAGTGGGGTTTTTCCAAACCGTGATTGTGCATCAGCTCAGCGTCGCCCATAATTTCCCAGGGGTTACCGTCGGCAATGACCGAACCGTTATCCAAAAGAATAACCCGGTTGCACACCTCCAATATAAACTCCAGGTCGTGGGATGCTATCAACATGGCATCCTGGGTGGAAGCATTGAGAATGTTTATCAACCTGCGCCGGTAACGCAGGTCCAGGTTGGAAGTGGGTTCATCATAAATAACCAGCCTGGGGCGCATGGCCAGCACGCCGGCCAGGGCCACCAACCGCTTTTCACCGCCCGAAAGCTGGTGGGGCGGGCGCTCGGCCAGTTCCTCAATGCCGATGGTGGCAAGGGCCTCCTGCACCCTGGCTTCCACTTCCCTTTTGCTAAGCCCCATATTGGTTGGGCCAAAGGCAACATCATCCTTCACCGAGGGGCAAAACAACTGGTCGTCCTGGTTTTGAAAAATCATCCCCAGTTCAGGACGAAACTCCCCTGTTTTCACGGGCTTATCATATAAAAGAATTCTGCCCGACGAAGGTTTGATCACCCCGCAATTTAGCATAAAAAAGGTGGTTTTACCGGCCCCGTTGGGGCCGATGATACCTACCCGCTGCCCCGGCCACACTTGCAAGTTGATCTTTTCCAGCACCGGCGGTCGTCCCGGGTAATAAAAAGATAAGTCGGCTATATCAAGTACCGGCACCGCGGATTGTTCACCAGAGAGTTCAGTGTTGCCATTCATGAATGATTATACCCCCGTTTGAGAATGCAGTAGTATTTGCGCTGCTACAAAAATTGCAGCCACCGTGATAGCAGTTACCAGGCCGGCATAACCGCGGGAATAATTGGGCTGGAAGTTTTCCATGAAGGATCCGGGCTGGCCGTAACCGCGCAATACCATAGCTTTGTACACCCGGTCCGACTGTTCATAGCTGCGCACTAAAATTGTACCTGCCAGCGCGGCCAGGGTAGCCATTTTGCGCGGGCCGCTGCGAAAACCCCGCAGCCTCATCGATGTTTGCATGGTTTTTAAGTTTTCGCCGATTTCAAACAGATAGCGGTAGGCAAAAAGAGTCATATCCGCCAGTATATAGGGTAGCCCCAGTGATCGCATGGCCTTAACGGTGGTTATAAAAGGTGTAGTACCAAAGATAACAAAACTGACCGTTAATATGCACATAAATTTGCTGGCTATTAATACAAAATCCAGGCATCCTTCCTGTCTGATGGCCAGGGGCCCCAGGTGCCAGAGTACGGTTTCGCCCGAAAAAAAAGGGAGTATAAAGCCCATCATGAACAGGAAAAAGCCCGGCACACGCATCCTGGTCAATAAAAATGATAAAGGCAGCCCGGCCATGGCATATAAAACAGCACTGGTGGCGAACATTACGGGAATCAAGCGCAAATCCTGGATAAAAGAAAAGGAAAAAATAAGGGCCATCAGGGCGATAATTTTGCACCGCGGGTCCCAGCGGTGTACGGGTGTGTTCAAATCAGCATACCGGTCAAGCTGTAAATTCATATCTATCAGTCCTCCAGAACCTCGGGTTTTACTTTTTGTAAGAATAAAACCAGCATGGCCGTGAAAATTCCTTCAATAACTGCCAGCGGAACATGCGCCAGGGTTAAGGCGTAAATACCGGCCCGCTCCGTCTGCACATCCAGGTGGGCAGGTATAGTACTGAAAAGTATCGTGAAAACAGCCGCTGCCGCCAGGGCAATACCTCCGGCTCCGGCCAAAAAACCGCATACCGCCAGAGCTGTCCGGCTGCTGGCACCCAAAACCTTGCGCAGTTGAAAGATTTGGTGGGCCAGCAAGGCAGTCACCCCCATCACCGTAGCGTTTACACCCAGCGTGGTGAGACCGCCGTGCTGGAATAGCACAGCTTGAAAGAAAAGCCCGATCAATATAGCCGGCATGGCAAAGTAGCCCAGCACTGCACCCAAAAGACCGTTAAGCACCAGGTGGACACTGGCCGGGGGTATTGGTATATGAATCCATGAGGCTACCAAAAAGGCTGCTGTTAATAAAGAAGCTCTGGGAATGCCTTCACGGGGGTTACCCTGGTGGTTAATTTTCCGCAGCGCATACCAGGTAGCCGCCCCGGCAGTGGCATACCCGCCCAGGCATACAGTGGCGGGCAAAATGCCATCGGGTATATGCATTAGCTTTTCCTCCTCCCGAAGTATAACGCGGTTCCAATGAACCCCCAGATTACACAGGCGCTCATCACCACTATTTGTATGGTGCCGTAGCCTGTACTCCCGGAAGCCGCGGTGTTGTCACCGCCGACAGGAACATGTACCACCCCGCCATGCCCGGCCAGGCGCACCTGTACATCCCATGTGCCGGGTTTTGATGGATCGGGGGTGAATATATAACGACCGTTTTCATCCGCCTTACCAGTTACCCAGGGCTCGGTAGGGTTATCCGGGGCATACACGATAACCTGCGCCCCACTTACCGGTTGGCCGGTATCGAATTTAGCCACAATCTCAACTGCGGTTTTAGTTTGGTAATTAATATCAACCCCATGGGCAAAGGCCGCCACGGGCCATAACATTAATAATACTGTTATGAAGATAATGAATATTTTTTTCATAATTTTAACTCCTCGTTATACAATTACAGGATACCGGCAGCAACATTCTACAGCCCCCGGTTTGAAGACCGGCACAGGTCATAACAGCTTATATGTAGTGCCGGTACCTATTCCCAATAATTACAAAGGGAATAGGTACCGTCATTTATTTAAAGCTTTTCCACATTACAGTGCCCTTCTCCCACATGGCCCAGCGTAGGCAACATGGCCTGCAATTTTTGATAATCCTCTTGTGTAATCATGCTTTCCAGGGTAGCCATATCTACATCAACCCGGCCGTTTTTCGCGATGGAGGCAAAGGGTTTAAAGCCCGGTGCACCTGTATTAAGCTCGTCCTCCAGCGGAGTTTCGGCATCACCGAAAATGTGATCAAAGTGAAAGGTCATCTCCACATTCGCAGTACCGCCCTCTTGCAGCACGCCTTTGCGTTCATCTCCCACATAGTCGCCGCCCGTGTATAGATACTCTTGTTCATCTTTGATTGTAAAATCAACAGTTTGCCCGTCTTTTTCCGCCATACCCTTGATCATCATACTATAACCCTCGGCGGGACCTTCCGTTGCCCGGATCATTTTCCACGATATGGCGTTATAGTGACCTGACACAGCATCCGTTACCTCTCCCACCAGAATGGGGTCCGCGTTTTCATCCCCCAGGGCCAGGTCCACAGTATAAGTACCCGCCAGTGCGGCTTTGTTTTGGGCTTGTACCGCACCGCCGGCGTGGGCGTCATAGGGGGGATCGGCTTGATAGGCGGTGATATCGGAGAGGTTTACATACACATGGTCAAAAGTAATAGCCCACCCGTCCTTGGATACAAAACCTTGACGTACAAAATCTTCCCCATTGGCTATAAACTGCAATGTTCCCGTTTTCTGTGCACTCTGCTGCGCCTGTTGGCCCGTTTCATCACTGGCGCCGGAATTACAGCCGGAAATGGCCAGTAAAAATAAGAGCAACACAATACCGGCAGCTAAATTAACGGTTTTTTTCATTTTATCCCTCCTGAAAAACAAAAAAGATCAAGCCCTTTTATCAGGCCAGATCTTCATGATCGTTTTTGTAAGTTTTTCAATTGCTTTGACCGGTCAATTGTACATTTTTCCCCAAGGCTCCATGCCTTATTTTAATTTAATTGTACTATTGATCTGACAAAAAATAAATAGTTTTTTTCTCCTTCCTCCAAAACCTATTGGTGTTTATAAACATAGAAATTTATCCCATTCGCAAAGGAATATTTTAGGTAATGTAGAATTTAGAGTATTGTTCTAAATTAATATTGGAAAGGGGGCAATTCTATTTGACCAAAATACCTACCGGGATAAAGGGTTTTGATAAGCTATTATACGGAGGAATTGTTCCTGGCAATTCAGTTTTGATCGAAGGGGTACCCGGTGCAATGCGTGAGCACCTGTTAAGCTTCGATGTCGGTACCCCTGCATATGAAGAGACAGGTAGACTGATTTTTATTGACGCTTATGAAGAAGAGGGTAGTACGGAAAAATTCGCCCTTGCCGACCATTAGAGCTACTTCAGGAAGAAATAAAGAACTATGGATTGGGAAGATTGGAAATGGTTTCTGTCAGCTTAACCCGCAACAGAGCCAAGATCCGGTGCTATGACTCCTTTCAAGTGGCCGTTACGCATGAGTATGGACAATTATATCGTAGCCCGCAGGTAATTTGTGACCTGCTGCGGGGATTCTTTGCCGCCTATCTAAGTGTAATCTTTGAAAAAGAGATTATTTGCGAAGAGATGGTCTGCCAGTCTACCGGGGCGGGTTACTGCGAATTCCTCACCTTGCCTCTTCCTAAGAAATTATCACTGAGGAGGAAGACCCGTGCCCAAAGGATTAAACAATGAAACGGACCCAATTCTCCAGAGCGTAATCAGGATAGAGTTATTAGCCTTTTTTCAAGCCAACCCGCATACACGGGACACTGTAGATGGTTTGGCTCTCCGTTTGCATCGTCCCCGTCACCAGGTGGAATCGGCCCTTAATTGCCTAACTGCCATTGGTATTTTGGAAATAAGCGGAACAAAGGAGTTGTCCATTTACCGTCTACGCAACGGTAATCTAATTTCCGATTACTTTAAGGATTAAATTCCCAGGGTCCCTCAAGCCACCTATGTACAGCGGCTTGATGGGAATGGGGCTATCTGTTAAGTGGAGGTTTTAATTAATATGGTAGCATTGGCGGAGGGTTGGCTAGATTTAGCTGTGAATCATTTACCCGCAGGGATACTGATGATTAACCGGGAGGGCCGCATCTGTGTAATGAACCAGGTACTGTCCAGAATGACCGGGTTAAAAAACGATGTTCTGGGCAGGTCACTGCATACTGTTTCCAAGCACCAGGGGCACGGCATCAATAAGTTATTGCAAACAATCCATACCGGCATTGAATTTCAAGGACTTAACCCCGAAACTGTACTGCCCGTAACAGGTCCCTTTGAATGCACAGTAAATACTTACTTGGTTAAGGAAAAAAACGGTGCCACCGCAGGAGCCATGGCTGTATTTATCCCTGTTGGTAGACAGCAGGAATTGGAGAACGCAGTTATCAAAGCTGAAAAGCTTGCTATCTTGGGACAAATGGCGGCTGGAATGGTGCACGAAATTCGCAATCCTCTTACGATAATTAGTGGTTTTATGCAATTGCTGCAAAATCATTTAAAAGGAACCTCAAAAGAAAAATATATTTCTTTATCACTTGCTGAGTTGAACCGGGTCAACAACCTGCTTACCGAGTTTTTACAACTGTCCAAGCCCGGTTATTCCAAACGTATCCCGTGTTGTATATCAAAAATTATCAACGACGTGGTCATGTTGATGGAAAGCGAAATATTCCGCCGCAACCTGGAAATCAACCTGGATATAACAAATGATTTGCCGGCTATTTCCGGGGATAGTGACCAGCTAAAGCAAGTGTTCCTGAACATCCTGAAAAACGCCCTTGAAGCCCTTCCCAATGGCGGCAAAATCTTTTTACATACTTCGCAAAGCAAGCATGAAGACTATGTAAAAGTTGTGATCAAAGATACAGGGGTAGGTATGGATGAGCAAACCATAGCTAGCATTTTCGACCCCTTTTTCACCACCAAGGAAAAGGGCACTGGACTCGGAATGTTCATAATTAAAAAAGTTATCGATAATCACGGGGGTCATCTTGATATACAAAGCAAACCGGGTAATGACACTACAGTGACGGTACTCCTACCGACAAGTTAATTTAATCATTTTCTTATCATATTGTCTTTAGTTTTAGTCAAAGGAAAAGGGTTCAAGATCTAAAAACCAGGTCTTGAGCCCTTTTTACTTAAAAAAACACTATACTCCCAACCTGATATTCCACTCCCCCCAAATTTACGTGGAATATCCCGTTTGCATCTTTAAATCAGCTCACCCGCTCCGCCGCCTGATTTCCCGTTTCAAACAAAGCGTCGGCAAATTCCCGGGCGTTAAAGGGACGCAAATCATCTATACCCTCGCCCACACCAATCATCTTGATGGGTATATCCAAACCCTGTTTAATGGCAATTACCACCCCGCCCTTGGCGGTACCGTCCAATTTGGTCAGGGCCACCCCGGTCACCCCCACCGCCTCTTTAAAAAGACGAGCCTGGCTGATGGCATTTTGCCCTGTGGTGGCATCCAGCACCAGCAGTACCTCGTGAGGAGCGCCGGGCATTTCCCGTCCCAGCACCCGGTGCACCTTTTTCAATTCCTCCATTAAGTTGCTTTTGGTGTGCAGCCGGCCTGCAGTATCCACGATAAGCACATCAATTTTTCTGGCCCGGGCGGCCTGGAGTGAATCAAAGGCTACAGCGGCGGGATCGGAACCCTCGGAGTGTTTGATCACCGCCACTCCCACCCGGTTGCCCCATATCTCCAACTGGTCAATGGCCGCCGCCCGGAAAGTGTCCGCAGCGCTTAATAGCACACTTTTACCTTGTTCCTTGTAATAGCGGGCAAGTTTGCCAATGGTGGTAGTCTTGCCCACACCATTGACCCCCACCACCATAATTACCGCAGGCTGTTCGCTATTTATATTTATGGCAGCCGTTTCTTCGCCCAAAATTTCCTGGATCAATTCCTTAAGTACAGCCTTTAATTCTTCCGGGTCACCGATCCGGCGTTTTTTCACTTCACCACGTAGATTTTCCACCAGTTCCAGTGCGGCGTCAATGCCCACGTCAGCCTGGATCAGTGCCTCTTCCAGCTCTTCATAAAGTTCTTCATCAATAATTTTACGGCCGGTGACTATGGAATCTATTTTTTCTACAAAATTCTTTCTAGTTTTGCTCAGGCTCTCCTTTAACTTACTAAAAAAACCCATTTTAAATACCCCCCGGCTTGCTCGATGTAACATATTATATAACATTAGTGCAAAATAGTCGTCATGTCATATTAATTACTGTTGAACATTCCACATGGCTACACTATATTTCGCGTGCATATTTTTCCAGCGCCATCTTGGCCGCTTGCTGTTCCGCTTCTTTTTTTTGCCGGCCCCGCCCCCAGCCCAATCTTTTACCCCGGTATTCCACCGCCGCCGTAAATATTTTATCATGATCAGGGCCTTGTTCATCAATAATAAGGTAATGGATGGGGTCAGCACTTTTCCGCTGTAATATTTCCTGCAAATCGGTTTTATAATCACGCATTGACTGACCTGATTTGACCTCTTCGATAATGTCGGCCAGCTGCTGCAACGCCACCCGGCGGGCCTCATCCAAACCGGCATCCAGGTACACCGAACCCAGCAGGGCTTCAAAGGCATCCGCCAGTAAGGAAGGCCTTTCCCGCCCACCGGAGCGCTCCTCACCCCGCCCCATAAACAAATACCGGCCCAGTTCCAGCCGGCTGGCCACCGCAGCCAGGGATGGTTCGCATACCGTTAATGCACGCATTTTGGTGAGCTCACCCTCCGTCTTATGGGGAAACAGGTGATAGTAGTAATCGCTGATAATTAATTCCAATACAGCGTCACCCAGAAACTCCAATCGCTCATTGTTTTGCTCCGCCCGGCCTTTGTTTTCATATGTAAAAGAGCTGTGCACCAGCGCCAGGCGCAACAGCTCAGGGTTACGCCAAACGAAGTGCACCTTCCTTTGTAAATCATCAATTATGTCGCTAAAACGCTCCATGTTATTTGTTCCTTTCCGCCACAAACCTTTCTATAACCAGCGTGGCATTATGCCCGCCAAAACCAAATGAATTGGTTAATGCCACCGCAACATCAGCCCGGCGGGCGACGTTGGGCACATAATCCAGATCGCAATCCGGATCAGGGTGGGTCAGGTTAATAGTGGGAGGAATCACGCTCTTTTTAATAGCCAGCACACAAACCGCAGTTTCCAAACCGCCTGCCGCCCCCAGCAAATGCCCCGTCATTGACTTGGTGGAACTGACCGCCAGGTTTTTGGCATGTATGCCGAAAACCTCTTTAATAGCCAGGGTCTCCAATTTATCGCCCAGCGAAGTGGAAGTGCCGTGAGCATTAATATAATCCACCTCTTCCGGGGCCAGGCCGGCATCATCCAGAGCCAAACGCATGGACAGCACAGCTCCGGTGCCCACCGGGTCAGGAGCGGTAATATGATAGGCGTCACAGGAGGCACCATACCCGGTAATCTCAGCCAGTATTTCGGCACCCCGGGCCAGTGCATGTTCCATTTCCTCCAATACCAGTATTACCGCACCTTCGGCAATTACAAAACCGTCACGGCCAGTATCAAAGGGACGGCTGGCCCCGGCGGGATCGTCATTGCGGGTGGACAGGGCTTTCATGGAACAAAAGCCCGCCACGGCCAGCGGTGTAATGGGTGCCTCGGTCCCCCCGCTGATCATTATATCAGCCTGGCCGTGCTGGATCACTTTAAAGGCATCTCCCAGGGCATTGGCACTGGATGCGCAGGCGCTGGTGGTGGTTACATTGCAGCCACGCAAACCGTAATTAATGGCTATACGACCCGAGGCCATGTTGGAAATCATCATCGGTATAAAAAAAGGACTCACCCGGCCCGGGCCACGCTCCGCCAGCACCCGGTGCTGTTCTTCCAGTGTTTCAATGCCTCCCACGCCGGAACCCAAAATAACCCCGGCCCGGTCACCATTTATTTTACTCACGTCAAGCCCCGCGTTTTCCACGGCCATGGCGGTGGCTGCCAGGGCATAGTGGGTAAAACGGTCCATCCGGCGGGCCTCTTTGCGGTCAATAAAGTCCGTGGGGTTGAAATTTTTCACTTCGGCCGCAATTTTACTGCTGTATCCTGTTGTATCAAACCGGGAAATGGTTCCTACACCACTGACACCGCCGGTGAGATTGTTCCAGAATTCATCCAGATTGTTTCCCACCGGGGTAACCGCCCCGATTCCGGTAATTACGACTCTTTTAAACAATACAAAACCTCCCGGAAAACCTGTAATAATATAGTGATTCAAAAAAGCCCACCGGTTTACCGGCGGGGCTTTTTACTTTTTATTGATGATCCTTAATGTATTGCACGGCTTCTCCCACCTTGCGGATTTTTTCCGCATCTTCATCGGGGATCTGCAAATCAAATGTTTCCTCCAAAGCCATGACCAGTTCTACAATATCCAGAGAGTCCGCCCCCAGGTCATCTACAAAGGAAGCCTCTGGTTTAACATCCTCAGGTTCTACCCCCAGTTGTTCAACTATTATTTCCTTTACCTTTTCAAATATATCAGCCACAGTTTCACCCCCTCCCATTGTTTACATAGCCATGCCGCCGTCTACCACAAGAACCTGCCCTGTTATATAACCGGCCCCGTCCCCGGCCAGAAAGGCCACTGCAGCGGCCACATCTTCAGGGGTGCCCAACCGGCCCAGCGGTATACTATTTAGCATCTGGGACTTGTTTTCCTCAGTTAAACCGGCGGTCATATCCGTGGCAATATACCCCGGTGCTACGGCATTTACAGTAATATTGCGGGAACCGATTTCCCGGGCCAGCGATTTGGTAAAACCAATCAGGCCCGCCTTGGCGGCTGCATAATTGGTCTGCCCCGGGTTACCGGATAACGCCACCACGGAACTGATGTTGATAATGCGCCCCCAGCGTGCCTTGAGCATTGGACGCAACACCGCCCTGGCACAGTGGTAGGCTCCCTTTAAATTGGTGTTTAGCACTGCATCCCAGTCTTGTTCCTGTAAGCGCGGCAGTAGATTATCACGGGTTATGCCCGCATTGTTGACCAGTATATCAATACGCCCGAACTCCTGTAGCACCTGCTTCATCATGGCGTTTACCTGTTCCTGGTCGGCCACATCGGTCTTTATTACCAGCGCCCGGACCCCTAGCCCGCGCACCCGGGATGCCGTTTCCTCGGCTGCGCCGGTGTTGCCGGCGTAGTTAACCACCACATGACAACCCCGCTCAGCCAGGGCTAGGGCTACAGCCCGTCCTATACCACGGGAAGCCCCGGTGACCACGGCCACTTTACCGCCAAGATCCATTATACCGCCTCCTTCAAACGGGCAATAACCCGTTCCGGTTCCCCCTCACCGTCAAAATTAATGAACCGGCTTTGCTTGTCTATCTTTTTAAGTAACCCGGTGAGTACCTGCCCCGGCCCCACTTCCACAAACATATTATATCCATCGGCCATGAGCCGGCGCATGCTTTGTTCCCACATCACCGGGCCGGATACCTGCCTGATTAACGCATCCCGCACCTGTTCCCCGGTGGTTACATAATCAGCGTTAATATTGGCCACCACCGGTATGGCCGGATCCCTGATTTCCACCCGGGCCAGCTCGGCCACCAGCCGTTCACCGGCGGGGGTCATCATACTGCTATGGAAGGGAGCGCTGACCTTTAACAAGATTGAACGCCGTGCGCCCATGCTCTTAAATACCTCCTGGGCTTTTTTCAGGGCGGGCATTTCACCGGCCACCACCACTTGACCCGGGCAGTTGAAATTGGCCGCTTCCACAATGCCGGCACCAGAGGCCCGGCGGCAGCCTTCCTCCACTTCCTCGGAAGTCAAACCCAGCACGGCCATCATGCCACCCTGGCCAAGGGGTACCGCCTCCTGCATAAACCGCCCGCGCATCCGCACCAGTCGTACCGCGTCGCTGAAATCAAGAGCTTCGGCCGCCACCAGTGCGGAATACTCGCCCAAACTATGCCCCGCCGTTGCCCCGGGGCGAATTCCGGCCCTTTTAATAAGCTGGTACATGGCTATACTGGCGGTAAGTATGGCGGGCTGGGCATTAACTGTTTTTTGCAGTTCATCCGCCGGGCCTTCAAAAATCAGTTCAGTAAGGGCAAAACCCAACGCACGGTCGGCTGTATCAAATATTTCACGGATAAAATCATATTTATCGTATAAGTGCTTACCCATGCCCACAAACTGTGAGCCCTGGCCGGGGAAAATAAAGGCTAGCATATGTTAATCCACCACCCTGCAGCGAATATGACGAATAATATTTTCCGCACCGGTTACTACATCATTAATAATTTCCCGGGCGGGTTGCACCTGCCGCACCATGGCGGCTACCTGACCGGCCATCACCGAACCCATATCTGTATCGCCATCCACCATGGCTTGTTTTAAACGCCCCACGCCCAGCTTTTCAAATTCCTCACCAGGGGCACAGCGATCTTCCAGTTCCAAAAACTTTTTAGCCAGTTTGTTCTTGAGTACCCTGACGGGATGGCCGGTGGGACGCCCGGTAACAATAGTATCCCGGTCCCGGGCCTTGATAACCATATCCTTAACCCGTTCATGGACGGTACATTCAAGGGCACAAATAAAGCGAGTGCCCATCTGCACACCTTCAGCCCCCAGCATGAGGGCCGCAGCCATTCCCCGGCCGTCGCAGATACCACCGGCGGCGATCACCGGAACATCCACTGCATCAACCACCTGGGGCACCAGAGCCATGGTGGTAAGCTCCCCTACATGTCCACCGGACTCCATACCCTCGGCAATCAGCGCGTCCACGCCGGAGCGGACAAGCCTTTTGGCCAAGGCCACCGACGATACCACGGGGATCACTTTAATACCGGCGTCATGCAGCAAATTCAAATATTTACCGGGGTTACCCGCTCCGGTGGTAACCACTGCCACCCTTTCCTCCACCAACAACCGAATAATTTCTTCAGCGTGGGGTGATAGCAACATCACGTTAACGCCAAATGGTTTACCGGTCAACTCCTTGACCCTGTGCACCTGCTCCCGTACCCACTGGGGCGGGGCCTGGCCCGAGCCAATGATACCCAACCCACCGGCCTCGCTCACAGCAGCAACCAGCTCAGCGGTGGACACCCAAGCCATTCCCCCCTGCAGCACCGGATAATCTATACCCAGCAAATCGCATATGCGTGTTCTAATGCCTTTTCCCTCCTACCCCTGCTTTTTATAATCGTACCACTTAATCATCAGGCCGGCCCAGGTCAATCCGGCACCAAAACCAATCATAATTACATTATCCCCGTCTTTTATCTTACCGCTTGTTAATGATTCTTCCAAGGCCAGCGGCACCGATGCTGTGGAAGTATTGCCATAACGATCCACGTTAACGGCCACCCTTTCCATGGGCAGCTTCATTCTTTTGGCGGCGTGTTCTATGATACGAATATTGGCCTGGTGAGGTATTAAAAAATCCACCTCGTCACCGGTCATCCCGGCCCGGCGCAGCACCTCTTGAGCACCTTCCTCCATGGCCCGCACCGCAAATTTAAAAACTTCCCGGCCATTCATATGCAAATAATGTAAATTTTGTGCCACAGTCTCGGCACTGGCCGGGTTGCGGGATCCGCCCGCGGGCTGATAAAGAAAGCGACCCCCGCTGCCGTCGGAGCCCAGTACCGTGGATATAATACCCCGGTCGTCCGGCACCCGGCGCAGCACCACAGCCCCGGCACCATCGCCAAAAAGCACACAAGTATTGCGATCTTCCCAGTCAAGCACCCGTGATAGTGTTTCCGCACCGGTTACCAAAACGGTATTGGCCGTACCGGCCGAAATAAACTGCGCCCCCACGATGACACCATATATAAACCCGGTACAGCCCGCCAGCAAATCAAAAGCTCCGGCCCGGGACGCACCCAGCCGGTCCTGCAGCAGGCAGCCCGTAGCAGGGAAAATCATATCCGGGGTATTGGTGGCCGTTATGATAAGATCCAGCTCCTCCGGATGCACACCGGCGTCCTCCAATGCCCTGCGGGAAGCAATCAGTGCCTGGTCTGAAGTAGCCTCACCCTCGGCCACCACCCGCCTTTCGCGGATACCTGTCCGGGAAAATATCCATTCATCACTTGTGTCCAGTGTTTGTTCCAATTCCTTATTGGTTATTACCCGCTCGGGCGCATAAGTACCTACACCTACAATACCAGCGCGGATTTTTTCAATTGCCATCGGCACATCCCACCTTGTGCAGAGAAGTATTTTTAAGGCTGTCGCTGATGGCGCTGATCAGCCCGTTTTCCACGGATTCCCGGGCACGATAAACCGCATTTTTAATAGCCAGCGCTTTGGAACTACCATGGCAAACAATGGCCACCCCGTTAATACCAAGCAACGGCGCACCACCGTATTCGGAGTAATTTAATTTTTTACCTAACTTTTTTAACGCGGGTAAAGTCAAGGTAGCCCCAATTTTAGCCAGACTACTTTGTTGTATGGCCTGGCCAATCATGTTCATTAAAACGTCAGCCAGTCCCTCGCCGGTTTTTAAAACCACATTGCCTGTAAATCCATCGCATACTACCACATCAACGGTACCTTTAAAAATATCCCGTCCTTCTACATTACCGTAAAAATGCACCGGCGCCTTTTGCAGTAGTGGATAAGTTTCCTGGGTCAACTCATTACCCTTGGTACTTTCCTCGCCCACGTTCAACAAACCCACCCGGGGGCACTGGATACCTAAAATCTTATTGGCATATAAGGATCCCATAATGGCGAATTGCACCAAATGCCTGGGTTTGCAATCCACATTAGCCCCTACGTCCAACAATATGGTAACACCGCGCTCCGTGGGCAACACTCCAGCCACAGCCGGCCGGGCAATGCCGGGTATGCGCCCCCACCGCAGCAGTGCAGCAGCCATGGTGGCACCGGTACTGCCGGCGGCAACCAGGGCACCTGCATGGCCATCCCGAACCAACTCTGCGGCCAGTACCAGCGAGGAGTTTTTTTTGCGCCGCACGGCCACGGCCGGTGCCTCATCCATGGCAATAACCTCTTCAGCGTGCGCTATTTCCAAACCGGCATGGTTTCCACCCAGTTGATCCAGTTCGTTTTCCAGAATGTTGCGGTTGCCCACCAGAATAACCTGCTGCCCTGTTTCCCGGCAAGCTTCCCAGGCACCCCGCACTATCTCCTTTGGCGCGTAATCGCCACCCATAGCATCAATAGCTATTTTCAAGCCGGTTTACCTCCTCGGATAGGTCAAACACTAGAAATTTCCCCTGAAATACCAATTCATCCTGAACATGGGAACTAACCCTTACCATATATTTATTGCCTTTTTTTCGTGTGATAACCGCCCGGGCCACCACTTTTTCACCCCGGAAAACCGGCCTTTTAAAACTGACTTTAGAGGTGCCGGTAAGGGCCACTTCGGTATCAATAAGGGCTAATGCCAGTGAATTAGCCTGGGCGAATAGATATTGTCCGTCCAGCACTCTGGTTTTGCGCAGTGTCATTTCCTCATTAACCAGTAATATTGACAAACCCTGATGCCCTATATCCAAATTGACCAGTTCACCAACTACCTCATGGTCTTCAATAGCCCTCAGGTTCTGGTAGGCTCCCCGGGCCATTTTTTTTACGCGTTCCCTCATTTCGGGAATAGCAAGTTCCGCCCTGTCCAGCCTGACGGTTTGAATGCTTACCCCCAGCAACTGCGCTAAATCATCATCTGTTAAAAAGGGGTTACCGTTTATATATCTTGTCAGTAATTCGTGCCTGTCTGACTTTACCATATTGTTTCTGCCCATCATCGACACCTTTTTAATAAATACCTGACGAATTTAGTACCAGGTACTAAATCTGAGTATATCCCAATTGGGAAAAAAAAGCAACCATTATCACATAAAAAAATAAGCCCTGATTAGAGCTTATTTTTGGTAATGCCCCATTATTTTACCGCCACCGCTTCTCTTCCCTTGTAATAGCCACAGTCGGGACAAACCCGGTGCGGTACAACCAGCTCGTGGCATTGCGGGCATTTGATCAGCTCGGGGGCTTCAATTTTCCAGTTTGCCCTGCGCTGCCGCTTTCTTTGCTTGGAACTTTTCCTCTTAGGTACACCCATGCTTCATCCACCCCCTTTAATTTATGACTTCAAGAATTCTTTCAGTTTAGCCAGGCGCGGGTCAACATCATCCTGCACGCAGTCGCATTGCTGCGCATTCAAATCCATACCGCATACAGGACATAAACCACGGCACTGTTCATGACAAATAAAACGCATCGGCAGGTTTATTAAAACCGAACCCAAAACTTCAGGTGTGATATCTATGCAATCACCTGAATAGGCGATCCATTCCTCATTTTTATCGCCCGGTTGGGGCTGGTTTTTTTCATAATAGGTTTCATTAAAATCTGAGTTTAACTTAAGAACAAAATCATGCAAACAACGACTGCATGGAACTTTCAGAGCGGTTTGTATTTGTCCCTCTATATTTATAGTGCTGTTACCCACATTGGTCAGCATAAGATCAAAATGCGCGGGTTCCACGAATACAAAGGTACTTTCTTCCACCTGCAGTGCCGGCAACGTGCCGGTAAAAACGGTTCTCCGGCGTTCACCGTTAACCTTTTTTAATTGTTCTACATCCAAAAAGGGCATAGGCACCCCTCCATAGTTCAACAGGTAAAATTATATAAAATATGGCGGTAATTTGTCAAGGGCAAACACTATGTCATTGTTTTGTCCAGCTACGGTAAAAAAATCCCCATCACTAATATTGCGTTATTGCCGTTATATTTTTACATCATTTGTAATATGGTACCATAGGAGTGATATCTTTTGCCAACCCGTTATTACCCCAAAATACCAATCAAAAGGAGCGAACTGCCCGGCCTTTTCTGGACGGTACTGGCAATTTGCTTTGTGCTGGCCATGGTCACCCAGCCCAAAATAACCTTTCAAGGTGCCACCATGGGACTGAAGACCTGGTGGGAGATAGTATTCCCCTCTTTATTGCCTTTTTTTATCGCCTCGGAAATTTTAATGAAGCTGGGGCTGGTACGATTTATCGGTGTTTTGCTGGAACCGGTGATGCGGCCACTTTTCAACGTGCCCGGCGCCGGAGGGTTTGTGATGGTAATAGGCTTCACTTCCGGTTATCCCATTGGCAGCATGGTCACCGCCCAGTTGAGACGCCAGGGACTGTGCACCCGGCTGGAGGCAGAGCGGTTAATGTGCTTTACCAACAACTCATCCCCTTTGTTTATGCTGACTGCCGTGGCGGTGGGCATGTTTGGCAAGCCCGAGCTGGGTGTGGTTATTGCAGGTTCGCACTACCTGGCCAGTATTATGCTGGGGTTGGGGTTACGTTTCTATAGTCGTGGTGAACAAGCTCGTACCCTCTCAACAAGTATCCAACCCTGGTCAGTACGCGGCGCTTTCAGAGCAATGCTACAGCACCAGCGCAATGAGCGTGAGCCCCTGGGCAAGCTATTGGGAGAAGCGGTGACTTCCTCCATCACCAAGCTCATCAATATTGGCGGCTTCATCATATTGTTTGCCGTAATTATTCGTATATTGAACGAGGCCGGTGTAATCAACAAGATTGCTGCGATCATGGGCGTATTGCTGGTTCCTCTGGGATTTGCCCCGGACATACTAAACGCACTGGCCAGTGGTTTTTTTGAAATGACCATTGGCACTAAAATGGCATCCGAGGCAGCGGCAACAGAACTGCAACAGTTAATGGCCGTAGGCATGATTCTAGGCTGGAGCGGTCTCTCCATCCATGCCCAAGTAGCCAGTATGATCGCCCAAACTGACCTTCGTATGGGACTTTTTTTAACCGTCCGCATAGCCCATGCTTTTCTGGCGGCATGTTTTACCTGGTTGCTTTATAAACCCGTAAGCACAGCAAACCCTCTAACCATGCCCGTAACAGCACATCTTTCCAGTTGTTCCTATCCGGCACTGACTGTTACGGTTTATTCAATATTATCCATGGTGGTCATGCTGATGCTTTTAATTTTACTGGCTGTTTTTTATCGCATTGTTTTATTTATATTCATAAATAAAAGGTAAAACTTTATAAAATAAAAGCGCCGAAACCAGATACAGTTGGTTCGGCGTTTTAATCAATATTATATGTAGCTAATCGATCAGTCTTTTTTCATACCTTTTAATTCGGCCCTGTTTTCTTGTACTTGTTCCAATATGCTGTTTAGCTTTTCTTCCAACTGGCCCAACATTTCATCGGCATAATCCATGGCACCTTGTTTGATTTGCCTGGCGATTTCCTCGCTGCGCAAACGAATTTCCTCGCTCATCTCGTGGGCTTTGCGGGTAATTTCCGAATCTATGGCTTTCTTCTCCAGCTGCTTTTCTGCATCTTCAATTATACGTACAGCTTCGCGCTTTGAATCGGTGATTACTTTATCCCTTTCCTGAAGTATCCACTTGGCCTGGCGAAGTTCTTCAGGCAATGTTGCTCTGATACGATCTAAATAATCAAGCAACTTGTCTTCATCCACCAAAACCCGTTTGGTCATGGGAACTTTGGGGCTGCTTTCTATTAGTTCCTCCATTTCATTGATAACATTAAACAACTCCAAAACAGGCACCTCCCCCACCCGTTATTTGAATTTGCTCCGCAGCCGCTCCTGGATCACCGGCGGCACCAAATCCTTTACGCAACCACCAAATGATGCCACTTCCTTAACAGCACTGGAACTGATAAATGAAAACTCGGCCCTGGTCATTAAAAAAACAGTTTCCACCGCAGTCTGCAGCTTCTTATTGGTCAGCGCCATCATAAATTCATTTTCAAAATCAGATATGGCCCTTAAGCCCCTGATAATAACCTGAGCATCCTTTTCCTTGGCATAATTAACGGTTAGGCCGTCAAAGGTGTCTACCACCACATTATAAAAAGGTTGGGTCACTATTTTAAGCATGTCCAATCTTTCTTCGATTGAAAAAAGTGGCTTTTTACCCGGATTTAATGACACTGCTACAATTAATCTATCAAACAAAATGGCCGCGCGTTCTATTATATCCAGATGTCCGTTGGTTACTGGATCAAAACTTCCCGGGTAAACTGCTATTCGCAAAAACATTTCCTCCTCACGTAGGTTTGTATTATTTTGATTGTAATTGATAAAAAACCAACGCTGTATCGCCATATTTTACCCGGCGCCACAGCCGGTACATACCGGCCTGGTCCGGCATCTCCTCATCCGCCCCAACTTCCAAAACAACAATACCATTTACATGCAAAACGGGACATTTATTTAAAATATTCAACACGCCCGCCGCCAGTCCCTGCCTGTATGGCGGATCAGCAAATATAATATTAAAGGTCTTTTGTTTATGCATTGCCATCGCCAGCGCCCTTTCCGCATCACCCAGAAAAACTTCGGCACCGGCACCAAGTCCGGTAATAGCTATATTATCCTGTAATATACGCATTACCCTGGCGTCCTTTTCCACAAATAAAACCCGGGCGGCTCCGCGACTGAGTGCCTCTATACCAACCCCGCCGGTGCCGGCATATAGATCAGCAAAATAACTGTCCGGCAACAGGCCGCCGATGATATTAAACAAAGATTCTTTCACCCGGTCCGCCGTAGGCCTGACCGGAAGTTTACCGGGGGATTTCAGTCGCCTTTTTTTGGCCTTTCCGGCAATTACCCGCAAAACTATCCTACCTTTCGTTGCAATCTTTTTAATTATACCACAAAAAGACTTTAGCATGTAACAATTGCGGCTGTATACAAAAAAATACGCATATAATTAATGAAACCGGTAAATATATTTTCCAAGAGCCCGGTTATATACTATATACGCAATAATAGTCAAGCTGGTAAAGGTGAGTGAAATTATATGGACAGTAAATTTTTACAATCAATGAATATATCACTGGATCTGGCCCTGGAAGCCAGGGAAATCATCCGGGGGGAAACCGGCCAGGAGGTACCCGGAGTACGGGTTGATAAAGAAACCTATGATTACGCCACGGTGACCACAGTTCATATAGAAGACAACAACGCCCAGGTAATCATGGGTAAACCAGTGGGTAAATACATAACCATTGAAGCACCGGTGATCAAGGAAAACAACCAGCAGGCCCACCGGGAAATAGCTCAAATTCTGGCTGAGCAACTTAAAAAGCTGTTTAACTTACCCATGGAGTTAAATGTTCTGGTGGTTGGGCTGGGGAACTGGAACGCCACACCGGATGCTTTGGGACCCAGGGTAGTGGAACAATGTTTGGTGACAAGGCACTTATATAACTATGCCCCCCAGGAATTACAAGGAGGCATGCGACCGGTAAGTGCCTTGGCTCCGGGTGTATTGGGGATCACCGGTATAGAAACAGCCGAAATAATCCGGGGTGTAGTGGAGAAAACACGTCCTTCGTTAATCATCGCCATTGACTCTTTAGCTGCACGCAGCGCCGATCGTATTGCCACCACCATACAACTAGCTGATACCGGCATCAACCCGGGGTCAGGTATCGGTAACAAAAGGGCCGGCATTAACCAGGAAACCATGGGGGTAAGGGTCATTGCCATTGGAGTACCCACCGTCACCCATGCCGCCATCATAGCCCAGGATGCCATTGAAAAATATATTCAAAGCACCGGCGGCGAGCCCAAGGATACCAGCACCATCATCAAAAACCTGCTGGAACCGTTGGGCGGTAACCTTACCGTCACACCCAAAGAGATTGACACTTTAATTGATGACACGGCTCAGATTATTGCCGGTGCCATCAACATGGTCATGCATCCCGGCATCAGTCCGGAAGATTATGCTTATTACCTGCACTAGACCAATAAATACAAAACAAGCAGGTTACCGCTTGTTGCAAAGCCCTCTGTCAAGTGGCCTTACCATGATTAAGCTTTGACCAACCACCTGACAGAGGCTTTATTAAGATCTATAATCCATTAACCATTAGGGAGTAGGATTCTGGTTGGTAACCTGCGGAGTAGCAGGCTGCTGACCCTGGGCCAAACTTTGTTCGTAAGCAGCGATCATCTTCTTGACCATGTTACCACCAATGGCCCCGTTTACCCGTGAAGGAAGATCCCCCATATACCCGCCCTGGGGAATCTGGACACCCAGTTCACCGGCAGTTTCCCACTTAAATTGTTCCATGGCCTGGGCAGCTTGCGGTATTAACTTGCGGTTTGTTTTTTGGCCTTGTGCCATTTTACTGTCACCTCCTTCGCTGTTGTTAAATCTAGTATGTGACTTTTTAAATCATTTATAAGCGGTACATTTTGCCCGCTTTGGTTTGGATATATTTAATAATTTCAACCTATATGGTAATAGCCGCCTCCCCTTTGGCTATAGCGTTCCAGGGCAAGCCTCAGATAATGGTACTCCCCTGCTCGCAGTTCCGGGTCGGCATTGACCAAGGCCATGGCCTGGCGGCGGGCGGCCTGAAGCAGATCCCGGTCTCTAATTAAATTGGCCAGTCTGAACTCGGGCATACCGGATTGCCTGACACCTGCAATATCCCCCGGTCCGCGAATTTGCAAGTCCTTTTCCGCCAGGTAAAAACCGTCCTGGCTAAACTTCATGGCTTTGATACGTTCCGCCGCTTCACGGGAACGCAACCGGGCCGATAAAATACAGTGGGCCTGGTCACCGCCCCGGCCTACCCGTCCCCTTAATTGATGCAATTGGGCTAAACCGAAACGGTCGGCATCGACAATCACCATCACACTGGCATTGGGTACATCCACTCCCACTTCAATAACTGTGGTACTGACCAGCACATCCACCTGCCCGGACCGGAATTGCTGCATCACCTGCTCCTTATCCGCCCTTTTCATACGCCCGTGCAGCAAAGCTACCCGGTAGCCGCGCAATTCATTTTCAATTAATTTTTGATACAAATTCTCCGCCGCCTGCAGGTCCAAATGTTCCGACTCCTCCACCAGCGGGCAAACTACATATGCCTGGCGGCCTTCAGCAACCTGCCGGGCTACGAATGAAAACACCCGGGGCAATTCCCCGGGAGCAACATAATAGGTACGCACGGGTTGTCGACCTGGGGGCAGGGCATCAATTACGGACATATCCAGATCACCGTAAGCTGTCATGGACAAGGTGCGCGGTATGGGGGTGGCAGTCATGATCAGTAAATCGGGGCAAACACCTTTTTTTTGCAAACTACCCCGCTGTCTTACCCCAAAACGATGCTGCTCGTCAATTACCACCACCGCCAACTTATTAAATACCACGTCATCCTGAAGCAAGGCCTGGGTGCCTACAACAATAGACAGCTCACCCATGGCTATTTTCTCCAACATTGACCGGCGGTCTTTCACCGGCATGCCACCGCTTAACAGGGCCACCCGCACGCCCAGAGGGGCCAATGAACGGTTAAGGGACAGGTAATGCTGCTCAGCCAACACCTCGGTGGGTGCCATAAGTGCCCCCTGCAACCCGCTTTCCACCGCCTTCAGCAACGTCAATATCGCCACCACCGTTTTGCCCGAACCTACATCACCCTGAAGCAGCCTGTGCATCGGGTGGGGACTTTCCATATCCTCCATAATCTCTCGTACCACACGACGCTGGGCGCTAGTTAGGTTAAAACCAAGACCGGCAATATATTTTTTGATTAATTCATTTGACGGCCTGTAACGATAAGGCTTTTCTACCCGCACTATATTACGCCGCAGGAGGGCTAATTGCAATTGAAATAAAAAGAGCTCCTCAAAAACAAAGCGTCGCCTGGCCCGCTCGGCCAGGGCGTGGCTGTCCGGAAAATGCACTTGTTTCAGCGCCTCGGACAGTATCATCAAGTCTTCTCCATCCAACACCCGGCGGGGTAAAAACTCCCGGTAGTTTTGAAGCCATTCTTCCAATGCCCCGTGGATAAAGGTTCGCAGCATACGCTGGGTAACACCGCCGGTGGCCGGATACACCGGCACGATCCGCCCGGCATGTAAAGAATCACCGCCGGTGGTGATTATTTCAAAATCATGCACCTGCACCTCAAGATTACCAAAACCCTTGACCAGTTTTCCACTTATATACATACGGGTACCGGGTTTTAACATCTTTTTAATATGTACTCGATTAAACCATACTGCATAAAATAATCCCCGGTCACCTTCCATGGCCGCTTTGGTGACCGTTAATTTGGGACGGGGACGGTTTTCCTGGCAGCTTATCACCCGGCCTACCACCGTTACCATATCACCGGGTTTTCTTTCGTAAAGGGAAATCAACCGGCTGCGATCAATATATTCTCTGGGAAAATGGTATAGCAAGTCATGCACGGTATACACGTTGAGCCGGGCCAGTTGCTCGGCCCGGCGGGGGCCAATCATTTTCACATGTTTTACCTGAGTTACATAGGGATCTCCGTTAATCATATCATTCACCACATTCTTTTCAGCATGATGAGCTGCCGTGTAAGCTTTTCTTGCACAGCTAGCCGATATCTGATAAAATGAAAAGGTGTTGTAAAGGAGGAGGTGTTGACTATGGCCAGGAAATGCGCAATTTGTGGTAAAGGTGTTGTTGTAGGCATGAAAATAAGCCACTCCCACATCCGCACCAAAAAAACCTGGGCACCCAATCTACAAAGGGTTAAAGCCATTGTTAATGGCTCACCACGTAGAATAATGGTATGTACCAGGTGCCTCCGCAGCGGAAAGGTTCAACGGGCCATATAACTTTAAGCAACTCAATATAGTTTAAACAATAAAACGGCGCAAGCCGTTTTTTACTTTTTATAGTGACTGGTTAAAAGTATATTGACCCGATACTTGTGCGGTGCCTGCTATAAAGCAGGCACCGCATTATTTTTAAACGGTTTTATTTATCTCCCCGGATCGTTGCTTTAATAAAATTACAACACCCTGTGCATACGGGTCGTACCTGTCAGTCCCGGAATACGACCCCGCTTGGCCACCGGTCGACCGTTTATTTCCTTGATGTC
The DNA here is from genome assembly GCF_008124625.1 of Desulfallas thermosapovorans DSM 6562. Taxonomy (NCBI): domain Bacteria; kingdom Bacillati; phylum Bacillota; class Clostridia; order Eubacteriales; family Desulfallaceae; genus Desulfallas; species Desulfallas thermosapovorans. Next base: position 219,768 of record NZ_VNHM01000002.1, on the reverse strand, counting down.
CATGGTCATATCAATGGCCGGGGCGCGGGATATATAGCTGCCCACGCCAAAAGAATCGGCACCGGCTGCGATTAATTGGATTATCCGCTCGGGGGTGATACCGCCGGACACAAATATTTTCACCTGGGGATATCCCGCCTGCCGCAAGCGGGCTTTTACTTCCTGCACCAGCGCCGGAGTAACACCACCGCGTTCGCTGGGGGTATCCAGTCTAATACCCTGCAAATCATTTCCCAGCGCCTCCGCCAGCCGGAGCGCTTCCTCCGCCTCATCCTTAAATGTATCCACCAGCATAATCACCGGTGCATCCGGGGGCATTGCCTCACGGTAAGCCCGGGCCACTTCCACGGTATCACCCACGATCAACATCACGGCGTGGGGCACCGTACCCCGGGGTTCTTGCCCGGCCAGCTTGGCCCCCAGTATACAGCTCGCTCCATCGGCACCACCAATGATGGCCGCCCGTTCCATTACGGGCGCCACCGCCGGGTGCACATGGCGGGCACCAAAGCTAATCATAGGATAGTCGCCTGCCGCCTCCCGGCATTTGCGGGCTGCAGTGGCCCAACCGCTGGAACTGGCCAGCATTCCCAGCAAAGCTGTTTCGTAGATGCCAAAGTCATCATACGCGCCAACAATGCGCATGACCACTTCCTTTTCTTTAATGTCGGACCCTTCGGGTACGGCCCATACTTCCACAGGCAGTCCGGTTAACAGGTTTTTAACTTCCTCCACACCGGCCAGGATACCTGGCCGGCTGGCAAAAACTTCTGCTGTTACCATAGTCCGGTCCAGGCCCAGGTGTCTTAGTAGTTGCCTGGTACGGATAAAGTAAATATCAGTGGTCAGGCCCCGGATGATTTCATCGTGGTTGGCAGAAAACAGTCGCCGGGCCGGTGGCACCTTATACGCCGCCACCTCGTCCATGTTTTGTAGTGTTCGTTCATTCATCGTTTTGGTCACACCCCAAGCGCTTTGTTTAGATTGGCCATTTCAATGGCCGTTACTGCAGCATCCCAACCTTTATTGCCTGCTTTGGTCCCGGCTCGCTCAACGGCCTGCTCAATGGTATCCGTGGTAACAACACCGAATATGGTGGGAACACCGGTATCAAGGCCTACCTTGGCTACCCCTTTGGACACTTCGGCAGCCACATAATCAAAATGCGGGGTAGCTCCGCGGATAACTGCACCCAGGCAAATTACCGCGTCATATTTGGCCATATCTACCATACGCCGGGCTACCATAGGTATTTCAAAGGCACCGGGTACCCAGGCCACTTCCACATCCTGCTCGGCCACGCCGTGGCGGTATAAAGCATCCAGTGCCCCGGTCAACAGCTTATTGGTAATGAATTCATTGAAACGTCCCACTACAATACCGAACTTCAGGCCTTGTCCCACCAGGTGGCCTTCGTAAAACTTAGGCAACTAGAATCCTCTCCTCACGTTTTTAAAAGTTGTGTATGTTTAGGAAGATTTTTTATTCACATCTTCAATGGATAGCAGGTGCCCCAGCTTGCGCTTTTTGGTACTGAGATAGAATTTGTTTTCCCGTCCGGGGCAAATCTCTATCGGTACCCGGCCCACCACCTGCAGGCCGTGCCCTTCCAGGCCGGCAATTTTCCTGGGGTTATTGGTCATCAGTCTGATTTTTTTCAAGCCCAGGTCCGCCAGTATCTGTGCGCCAATGCCATAGTCCCGCAAATCGGCCGGGAACCCCAGTGCCTCGTTGGCTTCCACTGTATCCTTACCCTGATCTTGTAGTTTATATGCCCTGATTTTATTAACCAGACCGATACCCCGGCCTTCCTGGCGCATATACAGCAGCACACCGACACCTTCATCTTCAATCATCTCCAGCGCCCGGGCCAGCTGGTCACCGCAATCACAGCGGGAAGATCCAAAGACATCACCAGTCAAACATTCGGAGTGTACCCTGACCAGCGGTGCCGTCACACCGGCCAGGTCTCCCTTGACCAGGGCAATATGCTCTTTTTTATCCAGCAGGCTTTCATAAGCCACCGCCATGAATTTACCGTATTTGGTGGGCAGTTTGGCTGAATCCACCCGGCGAACCAGCTTTTCATGCCGGCGCCGGTATTCAATTAAATCGGCAATGGTCACCAGTCGCAAGCCGTGGGTTTTACAAAACTCAATCAATTCCGGAACCCTGGCCATGGTACCGTCTTCTTTCATAACTTCGCAGATAACCCCGGCCGGGTAAAAACCGGCCAGGCGCATTAAATCCACAGCTGCCTCGGTATGACCGGCCCGCCGCAGTACACCGCCCTCCTTGGCCCGTAACGGGAATATGTGTCCCGGACGCCTGAGATCTTCGGGCTTGGTATTGGGGTCAATTAACGCCTGCACGGTGGCCGCCCGCTCATGGGCAGATATTCCTGTTGTGGTGTCTTTGTGATCCACGGATACGGTAAAGGCAGTACCATGGGCATCGGTATTATGGGTAACCATAGCCGGTAAATCAAGTTCATCCAACCTGGCCCCGGACATGGGTACGCAGATTAAGCCCCTGCCATAGGTAGCCATGAAATTGATGACCTCGGGGGTAGCCTTTTCGGCGGCTATAATAATATCCCCTTCATTTTCCCGGTCTTCATCATCAACCACCACGATCATTTTACCTTGTCTGATGTCCTCGATGGCCTCTTCAATGGTGCTGAATATCATTTTTTTCATCCTTCCGTTGATTAATTACAGGCAGCCACAAATTATTTAAAAATACCCGTATTCCGCCAGAAACTCTGCAGTTATACCGCGCTGTGTTTTTTCCACGCCGTCATTTTCCTTTCGCCCGGCAATACCCATCCAGCGTTCCACGTATTTACCAATGAGATCCCCTTCCAGGTTAACCCGGTCCCCCGGTTTCTTTTGACCCAAAACAGTAGCCCGGGCGGTATGGGGTATTAAGGAAACTATAAACGATTCTTCATCATGGTCCACCACCGTAAGGCTTGTTCCATCTACAGCCACAGAACCCTTTTTAACAATGTAATGCATTACTGCCGGTGGCGCGGCAATAGTTATCAAAGTGGCAATATCATGTTTTTCCATGCGGGTAATTGTCCCCACACCATCAATATGACCACTGACCAAATGCCCACCCAACCTGTCTCCGAGCCGCAGTGCCCGTTCCAGGTTAACCGGGTCACCCGATTGCAATGCCCCCAGGTTGGTTTTGGCCAGTGTTTCGGCCATTACATCGGCGGTAAATGCCCCCATATCATATGAAGTCACCGTAAGGCATACACCATTCACGGCAATACTGTCGCCCAACTGTATACCATCCATGACCAGGCCGGCCTTGATTTTAAGCCGGGCTGAATCCGCACCCCGGCGCAGGGAAATGATTCGTCCTTTTTCTTCTACCAATCCGGTGAACATTTTAATCACTCCGTTTTAACACGTAACCTTCTATACAAATATCTTCTCCATAACGATTTAACTTGATGTCTTTTAAGGATATTGCATCCCGCAAGGCGGCTATACCGGGACCACCCACCGGGCCCGGTGCGCCGGCACCGCCAATTAATTTAGGAGCCACAAACCAGTAAACTTTGTCCACCAGGTTGCCCGCAATAAAGGACCCGTTAACTCCGGCGCCCCCCTCCACCAGCAGGCTGGTGATTTCACGACGCCCCAGTTCTTTTAACAATGCCGCCAAATCAATACCGCCTTCACCACCGGGTATCTCAATCACCCGGGCACCGGCTTCCTTTAACCGGAACAGGTTTTCCACCGGCGCATTGGGTGCGGTAACTATAATGGTGGGGGCCGGGGAAGCCTGGGTAATTACCCGGGCCGTCACCGGCGTACGGGCTTTGGAATCCAGTACTATCCTGACCGGGTCTTTGCCGCCCCCTTCCGGCAACCTAGTGGTAAGGGAGGGGTCATCGGCCATTACGGTGCCCACACCCACCAGTATGGCGTCATAAATATTTCTCAGCCGGTGAACATATTCCCTGGCCGGTTGGCCGGTAATCCACTGGGACTCCCCACTGGTGGTGGCTATTTTACCGTCCAGGCTCATGGCGGTCTTTAAAGCCACAAAGGGCAAACGGGTAGTGATGTACTTTATAAATACCTCGTTTAAGCGGCGGGCATCCTCCTCCAGCACACCACAGGTCACCTGTATGCCGGCTTCCTGCAATCTTTGAGCACCACGGCCTGCCACCAGCGGATTGGGGTCGGTCATAGCCAGCACCACCCGGCCAACCCGGGCCTTAATTATCGCGTCAGTGCATGGCCCGGTGCGGCCATGGTGGCAACACGGCTCCAGCGTAACATATAATACAGACCCGGCGGCCAATTCCCCGGCCTCTCTTAAAGCATGTATTTCAGCATGGGGCGTGCCGGCTCTGGCATGATAACCCCGCCCCACTACCCGGCCATCTTTAACCACCACGGCACCCACCATAGGATTGGGATTGGTGCGCCCCATGGCCCTGGCCGCCAGCTCCAAAGCCAATTGCATGTAATGTTGGTCCCCAGCGTTCAACCACTCACCCTCTCCCGCTTTAGAATAAAAAAACTGATCATAAAAGCCGACTTCAAAATACCGGCTCATTAAAACTAAAAACCCTGAAGAAATAAAAAAATCTTCAGGGCAATAAAAACAAACTTAAGCAAGTATATATTACCCTACTGCCGGGGCAATATAAACCCGCTGGACATAAACAACCTTCTCCCATCCAGACTTTACTGTCGGCCCCGGAATTGCACCGGATCTGCCCCGTGGGGCTCGCGGGCTTGGATAGTATATCCTCACCGCCGGTACGGAATTTCACCAGTCCCTGAAGGTTTATATTATTTACTTTTAATTATAGTAACATGCATTATGCATGTCAATATTCATGATAAATTATAAGCAGCCGCTTAAATTGTATATTCTGGAGACAACCGATGATAACACCTTTGTTTATTATTGGTGAATTAAAATGATAACTGCTATTTTCTAGACAATTAATAAAGTATTTGATAGAATTAAAAGAGCTGTGACAACTTAGTTGAACCAACCGGTTTGCTGCCACACCCGTTATTATCAATTGGATGGCACAGATTTAATTTTTATGCACCGGTATTAGTGAAGTTAAATCAAAACATCTACTTATTTGAAAGGCTGAATGCTAATGGCTAAAGTAACAGTTAAGAACCTGGTTAAAATTTTCGGCGACCATCCGGGCCGCGCCCTTAAGATGTTACAAGAGGGAAAAAGTAAAGAGGAAATACTGGAGTCCACTAAAAACACCGTTGGCATCTATAATGTTTCTTTTGAAGTCGAAGAGGGTGAAACCTTCGTGTTAATGGGCTTGTCCGGCAGCGGCAAATCCACCCTGTTGCGCTGCATCAACCGGCTCATTGAACCCACCAGCGGCCAGGTACTCATTGACGGAGAGGAAATAACGGGTGTTGATGAAAACATGCTCAGGGAAATACGACGCCAAAAGCTGGGCATGGTTTTTCAGCGCTTCGCCCTGTTTCCACACCGTACAGTGGTGGATAATGTCGCCTTTGGACTGGAGATCCAGGGGCTTAGTAAAGAAGAACGCCTGGCTAAGGCCACCAAGGTTTTAGAAGTGGTAGGATTGAAAGAATGGGAAAACAGCATGCCCGATCAGCTTAGCGGAGGTATGCAACAAAGGGTGGGACTGGCCCGGGCGCTGGCCAGCGACCCCGATGTGTTGTTAATGGACGAAGCCTTCAGCGCCCTGGACCCGCTGATTAGAAAAGGTATGCAGGATGAATTGCTTTCATTACAAGCAACATTGAATAAAACTATCATTTTTGTTACCCATGATTTGGACGAGGCCCTGAAAATAGGAGACCGCATCGCGCTGATGAAAGACGGAGCCATTATTCAAATCGGCACCCCGGAGGAAATTCTTACCAGCCCGGCCAATGACTATGTAGAAAGGTTTGTCGAAGATGTGGACATGTCCAAAGTACTTACGGCCGAAGGGGTTATGAAAAAGCCCGATACAGTAATAACCTCCAAGGATGGGCCCCGCACCGCCATGCGCAGAATGCGGGAAAACGGTATCTCCAGCATATTCGTGGTGGGCAAGGACAGGCGACTTATTGGACTGGTTATGGCGGATGACGCCCTCAGGGCAGCTGAAGAGCACAAGGAAAACCTGGACGATATTATTTTGAAAGATACCCCCCGGGTATCCCCCGACACCCCGCTGGCGGATCTAATCCCGCTGGTGGCACAAGCCAAGTACCCCATCGCAGTGGTTAACGAGCAAAACTACCTGCAGGGTATTATTGTACGGGGGTCCGTACTGTCTGGCATGATCCGAAAGGGGGAAAAGGGAACAGATGCTGCCTAAATTTCATATCGGGCAATGGGTTGATTCACTGGTGGTGTGGGCCACCGACAACTTAACGCCGCTGTTTGACGCCATTGTTGTGGTTATACAATTAATTGTAGGTAACCTGGCCTGGGCGTTAACTGCCACTCCTCCCTGGGTGATCATCATCTTATCAATACCCCTGGTATGGTTTTTGACCAACTGGAAAACCGCCGCCGGTACATCCCTTGGCCTGCTGCTCATCTATGATTTACAAATTTGGGGACCATCCATGAATACCCTGGCCATGGTTATCTCGGCCACCATTGTGGCGCTAATAATAGGCATTCCGCTGGGTATCTTGTCGGCACGCAGTGACAATGTCCATAAAATTATTATGCCTGTGCTGGACTTCATGCAAACCATGCCTCCCTTTGTCTATCTGATTCCCGCTGTACTGTTTTTTGGCACAGGTGCGGTGCCGGGGCTGATCGCCACGGTGGTCTTTGCCATGCCGCCCGCCATCCGGCTTACCGGTTTGGGTATCCGGCAAGTCCCTGTGGAGCTGGTGGAAGCCGCAGAAGCATTTGGTGCCACCCCGTTTCAAAAATTAGTCAAAGTACAGCTACCCGTGGCCATGCCCACCATCATGGCCGGCATCAACCAATGCATTATGCTGGCCCTTTCCATGGTGGTCATCGCCGCCATGATCGGTGCCGGTGGTTTGGGTTCAGAAGTGCTGCGCGGTATTCAGCGTTTGGACATACCTGTGGGCTTTGAGGGCGGCCTGGCCATTGTAATTATTGCCATTATACTGGACAGGATCACCCAGGGCTTTGGCAAGAAGCGCAGCCGTTAAATATACCAGGCAATTTATTAAATAAAAGGGATTAATAAAAAAGGAGGAGATATAAAAAATGCGCAGGTTTTTCAAAGTTATGCCACTGGCAGTGGTGCTGGTACTGCTGACAAGCGTGCTGTTTGGCTGTGGTGGCGGAGGTGGCGATGCAAAAGGTAAAATCGTCGGTATTGAGCCCGGTGCCGGGATTATGAGTGCCACTGAAGCAGCTATTGAACAGTATGGACTGGACTTTCAGCTACAGGACAGCAGCAGTGCGGCCATGGCGGCATCCCTCAAAAGGGCTATTGATAATGAAGAATGGATCGTAGTAACCGGATGGACGCCACACTGGAAATTTGCCCAGTGGGATCTAAAATACCTGGACGACCCCAAGGGGGTTTACGGCGGTGAAGAAGAGATTGCCACCATTGCCCGCACAGGTTTGAAGGATGACATGCCGGAAGTCTATGAAATTTTGGACAAATTTTACTGGGCACCCGCAGACATGGAAGCGGTTATGCTGGATATCCAGGGCGGCATGACCCCGGATGAAGCTGCCGAAAAATGGATTGAAAATAACCAGGACAAAGTTAATGCATGGTTGCCGGAACAAGAGGCCGCCGAAAAGGGTAAAGTAACCCTGGGCTACGTTGAATGGGATTCCGAAATAGCCAGCACCCACCTGGTTAAAAATGTTCTGGAGAAGGCAGGCTACCAGGTTGAACCGGTGGCCGTGGACGCAGGGGTTATGTGGACAGGGATTGCCAACGGTGATTTTGACGCTATCGTTTCCGCCTGGTTACCCTTAACCCACGGTGATTATTACGCTAAAGTTAAAGATAATGTAGATAACCTGGGTCCCAACCTGGAAGGTGCCAAAATAGGCCTGGTGGTACCCACCTATGTGACCATTGATTCCATAGAAGAACTAAACGATGTAAAGGACAAATTCCAATAAACTGTCCTAATGTGCACTTAAAAGGCGGCTTACAGGCCGCCTTTTTTATACCGGGATACACCTGAGCTGTATATCCGGTGTTCAATTCTGAACTGGTCCTTTGACCAAATTCCTAAGATATTTCGGGCTTGCTCAAGCTGCCTCTATACTTATGTAAGTCCGAAATCATGCCGTTTATCCGGTCAATGGCGGCTTTGCTTTTCCAGTAACCCTGTACGTCGGTACACCGGTTGAGACAGCCATACAGCACACTGAGGCGCAAATGAAGCCGCCTTGGTAGCAGGGCAACATCACCACCCAGCTTGTGCCATGCTTCAGTGAAAAAAATGGTTTTCCCGGTTTCATTATGCAGGTGATCATATTTTTCGCCATTACCCGCTGCCAGGTCATTGACGATGGACTGGTTTTTTTTCAGTTCCTCCAGCAGTTCATCAATGACAAACAACCTTTTTTCAGTGACCTCCTGTACCCTGATCACCTGGTAATACCAAACCGTAACAATTACACCGAACAGTGTTAACAACCCACCCAGCGCGGCCTCATTAAACCCCCTGGCAAATTCCGGCGTATTGACGTGCTCCCCCAGGGTATCAAATAGGCTAGGCAGTGCACTGGAAAGCCACTCCCAATTAGCCATAATCACAATCAATTCTCTGTTTAGAGACAGTATCACCCAAATAATTACGGGACTGAATATCATGAGCAGGCAAATAAAAAGCTTTTTAATAAACCTGAGCATTTTACGCAACATGCGATTCGCCATGGTAGTTAAAACTTTTCTAAATTGTTGTGCATTAGAGAGATTACATTCGTTCATATAAAACCTCCCCAAAAAACTATGCCTGGCTAAACTTTTCGCAAAAAAAAACCACCTTTTGTCATCCGGCGGCTTTTTTATCTTATCCAGATTTATTAAAATTATCCCTTTTGTCAGGCCATAACCCGGTTTCGAAAGCACGGATACGCCAGGGTCTCTGCCTAAGCTTGAAATACATACTCAGCTGGCTATACTTTCAGTTTCCGTAATGAGTACTTTGCTGGCATCACAAAAGCCGCCGTAACAACAGCGGCTTTTGGCCTAATCAACTATTAATATGTTTCGCCCTTTAACCGGCGACCAGTTGTGACGGTTCTTAACCTTTCATCTTAGAAATGGCATCTTTAATTTCCGCAATAGAGGCTTCTTCCTCAATGGTGGACAAGTCACCAAGTTCCTTACCAATCCAGAGGGTCTTCATCACCCGGCGCATGATTTTACCGCTGCGGGTTTTGGGCAGCGAACCCACAAACTGGATATCCCGCATAACCACGATGGCCCCCATAGTATTGCGCACGTGGGCAATGAGTTCTTTTCTCATTTCCTCGGTAGGTTCGTAACCCTGTTTGAGCACCACAAAGGCGCAGGCCACCTCACCTCGCAGTTCGTCAGGCACGCCGGATACACCGGCTTCCACCACCGCCGGGTGAGATATCAGCGCGCTTTCCACCTCTACGGTGCCGATACGGTGCGCAGCTATTTTGATTACCTCGTCGGAGCGGCCGGCAAAGAAAATGTACCCGTCCTCATCCATATAGGCGGCGTCACCGCAAAGATATTTTCCGGAGGTAGCGGGCAAGCGCTCCCAGTAATTCATCTTGTATCCCTCGGGATCGTTCCATAACGTGGAAACCAATCCCGGGAAAGGCTTCTTAATGACCACAACGCCCTTTTCTCCGGGTGGCAGAGGCTTGCCGTCTTTCTCATCAAGCACTTCGGCCACCACGCCGGGTACCGGTACATGCGCTGAACCCGGCTTGATGGGCAGTATACCCAACCCGTACGGGTTGGCGAAAATGGGACCGGAAGTCTCGGTCTGCCACATGTGATCCATCACGGGAATCCTGTTCTCAAATACTTGCTCCTGCAGCCAGGACCAGGCCGGCGGGTTCAATGTTTCACCGGCGCAGAATATCCTCTGCACAGAGCTAAGATCATGTTTGCGAGCTTCATCGATACCCAGGCGCATTAATCCCCGCACACCGGTGGGAGACAGCCACAACGCAGTGGCTTTATTTCGTGAGGCCACGGACCACCACATATCCTTATTGGGATAATCCGGGGTTCCTTCATAGAGAACTGTGGTACAGCCCGTCAACAGTGGACCGTAAACATTGTAACTATGCCCAACGATCCAGCCGATATCAGAGGTACAAAACCAAACATCGCTCTCTTTAAGACCATAGACCCACTGGCCCATACTGTATACATAAATCTGGTAGCCGCCATGTTTTTGCACCGTTACTTTGGGTTTGGCGGTTGTACCCGAAGTGGGAAGTAAGAACAGCGGATCGTTGGAGTCCATTATTTCGCAGGCATCACTCTGCCCCTCCCCAAAGGCCAGAAATTCTTCCCAGAAAATATCCCGTCCGGCCACCATGGGATAATCCCGCTGGGTGCTCTTTTTCAGCACCACCACTTTTTTGATTAATTCAGGCGGGCATTTGGCAATACCCTCGTCGACAATCGGTTTTAACGGTACCGGTTTGCCCCGCCGGGAACCCTCATCCTGAGCCAAAATAAAGTTAGCCCCGGATATTTGCAGGCGATCAGCCACGGCATTGGAGGAAAAGCCCGCAAAGATAACCACATGAATGGCACCTACCCGGGCACAGGCCAGCATTGAGGCCACCGATTCAATTCCGGTGGGCATGTATATGGCCACCCGGTCACCCTTTTTAACCCCCATACCACGCAGCGCCCTGGTATATTGTTTAACCAATTCAAACAGCTGCGCGTAAGTAACGGTTCTTACCTCTCCCGTTTCCCCGGATTCAGCCACGATGGCCGCACGGCCTGCCCGGCCCTTCTCAATATTATAATCAAGACAGTTGTAGCTTATATTTGTTTGTCCACCCACAAACCACTGGAAAGTTGGATACTCCCAATTAAATGCTTTATCCCATTTTTTAAACCACTTGATTTCACTCATGGCCTCTTCGGCAGCATGCCCCCAAAAGCCTTCAGTATCTTCGGCTGCCCAGTTCATGAAGTTTTGAACCTTTGGCGGAATTAGGCCGGTGCCGACTCTTTTTTGTTGCATTATTAAACATTCCTCCCTAAGCATTTATTTATTTAATCTATTATCAATCATTTGAGGGACATTAATCGGGGCACATTTAAAGATAAGAGTATTTACACCCCCTTGGGCCGAATTTTCTAAATATAATTTATTTTCATTATATTATAGCAATATTGATGACATAAATATATTGCCGCCGGAATGTAATAATTCATCTCCCAATGGTTGATAACATTATTAAAAGAACTCCCTTAACCTGATTAAGCTAAGGGAGTTCTTTAATAATTTATTGGTTTTTGTTTTCCTGCTCTTCCACCGCGGTTAGTTGCGGCTCCTCCAGCTCTTTGCGGCCGGCGTTGGCCGGCTTTTCATAATCCCGGGCTTTTTTTTCGAGGTCTTTAAACCCCATGATATACATACCCCCTTGGTTATTTGGGAGTATTATTTGCCATTATGAAAAAAATTATACATCGCTGTTTTGATACAGATTGACTCCTTGCAAATCCTGCGTCTCTGCCGGTGTGTCTTCACCGGTGACCATCTGATAGACCATTCTGGCCGAGTCATGGGTCCCCACTATTAACAGGACATCTCCAGCCTGCAGGGTGGTTTTTGCTTCCGGGGAAACCATTTCATGACCGTTGCGGTAAATGGACAGTATGGTGGCCCCGGTACGGGCCCTAAAATCCGCCTCGGCCATGGATTTACCCAGCAGCGGCGATTGTGGGGGAACGGTGACTTCCTCCAGCTTTTGAAGCCGCCCGGCCATTTTAAAAGTATAATCCAAAAGCTGGTTGGTAAGGTGATCTATTTCAGTGTTTAACTTTTCCCTTTCCTTAAGCAGTTCTGTTAAGCGTTCTTGAATGTCCAGCAGTACCTTTTTTTGATTATAATCCGCCAGGTATTCACGGGCGGCTGCATCTGATTTAACCACCACACCCACCCCGGGCATGACATCAACGATACCCCGTTCCTGTAGTAACGTTAAGGCCCGCCTGATGGTTTCGGGGGATACGTTGTATTTACCGGCCAGTGTGGACCGGCCAAAAATCTTTTGACCCAAACGGTATTCGCCCCGTACAATACGGGTGGCAATGTCCACCGCTATGGTAATATATCTGGCCAGGTAGACGTGCGAACGATGTTCCTGCATCAGTTTTCTTCCCCTTTTTTTAATATACTGCTGCATATAGAAATATTTAATGCGGCATAATTTAGTTTATATACATGCTAATTATTATAAATAACCTTGATACCACGCCCGTTCAAGTCATTTAACAGCTCATCGGCATTTGCGGCATTTAATCTGAGCATAACATGCACCTTACCATCGTCCTTCTCCCGGCAAGCCACACCCAGAACATTTAATCCATGTTCTTTAACTACCATAAGCACATCGGCCAAGGCACCCACTTTGTTATCCATTTCCAGAACCAGCCTGACTCCGGCCCGGTGTAAACCAAACGTCCGGATAAGGGCATCAAAAACGTCCGTCTGGGTGATAATGCCCACCAACTCACCAGCATCCACCACCAGCAGACAGCGGATGCGATGCTGGCGCATTTGCAGCGCCGCCTCCTCAATGGTACATGATGATGGCACGTGTATTGGGTCTTTTACCAGCACATCCTTAACAGTCATCTTGGCCAACAGATAGTTCATTTCGTAAATACTCAGCGTAGAAGCGGGAGAAGGGGATACCGTCAACAACTCACGTTCACTAATAATGCCAACTAGTTTACCGCGGTCCACCACCGGCAACTGCCGTATTTTCTTGTTGCGCATAATGTTAAGTGCTTCCAGTACAGGTGTGTTTACCGGTATGGTGATTGGTGAGGTGCTCATATAGTCCCTTACAAACATATAAAAATCCCCCCTTTTATATAATAAAGCCGGCTTTCCATGAGCGGATCACCGGCTATGACTACATTACCTTGGCCAAATTCAATAACAGCCAGAGGTTTTCCCCCTTCTTAACCACACCGCTAATATAGTCTACATTGTCACCATCAACCACCGGGGGTTCCACCTCATCCGCAGTATATCTACCCACTTCCCGCACATTATCCACAATCATACCCACTTTTTGCCCGTTATACTCCACTACGATAATCCGGGTGGAATCGTCATAATCCTTTATTGGCAGCCCTAACCGGCGATTCAAATTTATGACGGGCACAATACTGCCTCGCAGGTTGATAATCCCCTCAACGTAACTACTGGTGTTGGGAACCCTGGTTATTACCGCCATGCGAATAATCTCCTGCGTTTCCTGTATCGGCAAGGCATATAGCTGTTCTGCCAGCTCAAAGATCACCAGTTGTCCTTCATTTTGCATTTATATACACCTACTCCCGGTAATTGTTTAACATTAATTATATGACAATTTGTTTAATTATCCTTTAAGTTAAGATGGAAAATAAAAATTTTTATTACTCCTTGCCACCACGGGCCGCTTCCCTTAATGCCCGCACCGCCGCTGCCGGGTCAACAGCTCCGAATACCGCCGACCCGGCCACCAGTACACCAGCGCCCGCCCTGGCCACATCGGAGGCGGTATCCGTATTTACACCACCATCCACCTCTAGCCATGTACCCGGTTTATTTTCCTTTAAATAGTGGCTTATTTGCTGTATTTTGGGTAGCATTTGCGGTATAAACTTTTGTCCACCGAACCCCGGGTTCACTGTCATCACCAGTACCAGATCTATAAGGGGCAAAACATAATCCAGATTATTGACGGGTGTGGCCGGGTTAAAGGCCACACCCGCCATTTTGCCCGCCTGTTTAATCATTTGCATGGTGCGGTGCAAGTGGGGGCAGGCCTCGACATGTACAGTAATAATATCGGCACCGGCAGCGGCAAAATCATTAATATAGCGATCGGGATTGTCAATCATCAAATGCACATCAAAAACAAGACCGGACAGTGGCCTTAATGCCTTAACCACCAGGGAACCGATGGTTATGTTGGGCACAAAATGACCGTCCATCACGTCGATATGTAAAAATTCGGCGCCGGCTTGCTCCACAGCCCGCACCTGCTCCCCCAGAACAGCAAAATCAGCCGACAAAATTGACGGGGCAATTTTAATCAAACTAATATCTCCTTTCCGCATCCATAACTTCCGCTAAAAATTCAAGGTAATGCCCGTAACGCAGCGCTGATATTTTTCCCTGCTCCAAAGCCTCTTTCACCGCACAGCCCGGTTCCCGGTGATGCAGGCAACCCGTAAACCTGCAACGTCCTTCATAAACAGCAAACTCATTAAAATACCCGGCCAAATCTTCCCGGCGCATGGCTGGCAAATGCATACTGGAAAATCCCGGAGTGTCCGCAACCAGACCACCATCATGCAGAGGAATTAACTCTACGTGTCTGGTGGTATGCTTGCCCCGTTTCAATTTAGTGCTGATATCACCGGTTTTCAGCTCCAACCCGGGCTGCAGAGCATTCAGCAAACTGGACTTACCCACCCCGGATGGCCCGGCAAAAACGGTAATACGGTTTTTTAAAATATCACGCAAACCGTCCATATGGGCACCCGTCCTGGCACTGACCCAAAGAACGGTGTGGCCTGTTTTTTGATACTGTTTTAATATTTCCGGCTCCATGCCACCGGCCAGGTCTTTTTTATTAAAGCAAATCACCGGTGTAATGCCCGCCACCAGGGATTGCACCAGAAACCGGTCTAAAAGCGCCGGGTTTGGCTCGGGGTTTTTGATGGCAAATACAATCACCGACTGGTTCACATTGGCCACGGGAGGTCTTGTCAACCGGGTGCTGCGGGGCAAAATCTCCTCCACAACACCCTCCGCATCTGTTAACAATTTTACATTCACCCGATCGCCAACCAACGCCTGCCCGCACTGCCGGCGGATCTTCCCCCGAATGGCGCATTTTATAACCCGGTCCTCAATCTGTACGAAATAAAAACCACCATAGGCCTTTATTATAACTCCGTTCATAAAGGCCCCCCTATGATAATTCGTCTTCCCAGATTAACTCTTTGTCGATATATACCTGCACCACCCCACTACCCACGTAAGTTATTTTCTCGTTTATGCGTTCGCCGGCCTTATGGGAATCAGCATATTGCAATTGTCGCCCCCTGGCATCCTCCACCACTATTTCAACCAGGTGCTCCTGGTCGTCACCGGGTATTTCGTCCGATATTTTAACCCTGGCCGTACGCTCCACCGGTCCGGGACCGTTGTGCAATACAACACTGACCAGTGTCCCTTCTTCAACTTCGGTACCGGGCGCAGGGTTTTGTCTAATGATCTGCCCCGGGTAAAAACCTGCTTTAAACTCTTGTTGAATATCATCTTCATTTAACACTAAATTTATTTCAGCTAAAATAGCCCTGGCCTCATCCAGTGTATGACGGGTTAAATCGGGCACCTGTTGTTTTTTGGGTTCCGGACCCTTGCTGATGGTGATTTTAACCTCGGAACCCTTGGGTACCAACTCCCCGGCTGCAGGAGACTGCACCACTACATTTCCCTTGGCCACTTGGTCGTGAAAAATTTCATCGTAGGGACGGGCCAGCTTTAAACCTGCTTCGTTTAATCGATATTCCGCCTCGTAATCCGTTACATTAAACAGGTCGGGCACTTCACACATTTCCGGGCCCTTACTTATCGTAAGCACAACTTCACGGGGCGGTTTTACCGCGGCATCTTCCGGTCCAATGCTCTGGGCTATAACTTTGCCCTTCTCTTCATCATCGTAAACTTCATTGAAACTGACCGTTAGCCCCAGCGCCGTTAGTTCCTCATAGGCCTGTTCTTTAGTCATGCCGATGACACTGGGCACCTTAATGGGAGTAACATTCATAATGTTATAAAAATAATATATACCGCCGGCTACTATCCCCGCCATCAATACCGCCACCGTTGCCAAAATCCAAACCCGCGTAGTCAAACCACCGGCTTTCCGGGTTGTTTTTCCGGGGGTGGTTTTATTCTTTGCCGCGCCGTACGCCGCCTTGGCCACCAGTTCATCAGCGGGAATAACCACCGTGGCCTGCCCGGTGTCCTCGAGGGCCAGTTCCAAATAGCGAGCTAGCTCCGCCGCGCTTTTATACCTGTCTTCGGGCTGTTTTTCCATGGCCCGCATAACCACTTCGGCCAGTTCCGCGGGCACGCCGGGGTTTACTTCATCAACGGGCTGCGGAGTTTCCTGGATATGTTTTATGGCCACGGCAATGGGGCTGTCCCCGCTATAGGGTTGTTTACCGGTTAACATTTCATACAATAAAATGCCTACAGCGTAAATATCTGATTTGGTGGTGGCGGTCTCACCCCGGGCCTGCTCCGGGCTTAAATAATGTACCGACCCCATAATAGTATCAGTGCGGGTAATGGTGGCCGAAGTGGCTTCCATGGCAATACCAAAATCAGTAAGTTTGGCCCGCCCGTCATCTGTAATCAATATATTATGGGGTTTGACGTCCCGGTGCACGATATGATTTTCATGGGCATGCTCCAAAGCTTCGCAAACCTGTATGGCGATGCGTACCGCATGCTCTGGTCTTAGTTGCCCGTTCTTCCGGATAATAGCCTTCAGATTATCTCCCTGGATATACTCCATTACCAGATAGTGAATACCATCTTCCTGACCTACATCATGAATGTTTACAATGTTGGGATGGGACAAACTGGCCACGGCCTGGGCTTCGCGCCTGAATCGCCTGATAAAATCCTCGTCCGAGGTAAACTCCGGGCGCAACACCTTGATGGTTACAAAGCGGTTTAAAAATGTATCCCGGCTTTTATAAACAATGGCCATGCCGCCGCCACCCAGTTTTTCCAGTATCTCATATCTGTTTCCCAGCATCTTGCCGATCATAATTAATTCTCCTCAAAAATCATCTGGCTCACTGCGCACTTAGCTATCCAGTAAATCCAGCGCCCGCCTGAAAACCTCCCGGGCTATTGGTGCAGCCACGGCTCCTCCCGATCCGGCGTTTTCCAGCAGCACCGCCACCGCCACCCGGGGCTGGTGGGCCGGGGCAAAGCCCACAAACCAGGCATGACTTCTACCATGCGGGTTTTCGGCCGAGCCAGTTTTACCGGCCACGGTTATGCCTGGCAGCGCCGCTGCTTTTCCGGTACCTTCCCTCACCACAGCAATCATCTCCTCGGTTAAAGCGGCGGCCACCTCCGGCTCCATAGCTTTAAGCCACTGGCGGGGCTGCATGTTAATTTGGCCGCCCTTTGCATTACTATAACTGGAAATTAAATACGGCTTCATAATAATACCGTCGTTGGCCACTGCTGCGGCCAGTAAGACAGCCTGCAGCGGGCTGATCAATAGTTCGCCCTGACCGATGGCGCTGGAGGCCAGGTTCGGGCCATCCATTTTACCGGCCGGTGTTATATGCCCATTATATACCGGCAGCGGGAATTCAAATTGTTTACCTATCCCAAAGGCCCCGGCCTGCCGGACAAACCGCTCGTTACCCACAGCCAGGCCATACCGTCCAAAGGCTACATTACAGGATTGGGCAAAGGCCTTTCTAAAATCCACTGTACCGTGCACCGCGTTATCCCTTAATGTAAAACCGGTTACTTTTAATTGCCCGGTACAATCTATGTTATCTCTGGCCATTTTAGGTAATTCGGAGAGCAAAGCCGCCGCGGTAACCACCTTGAATACGGAACCGGGAGGATATGCCCCCTGGGCAGCCCGGTTTAACATGGGTGAATCGGGCTGGTTCATGTAACCCGCCACCTGAGCGGGGTCATAATTTGGATAACTGGCCATGGCCAGTACTTCCCCCGTGGTGGGGTCCAACACCACTATGGCCCCTTTTTGCCCGCCCAGTAGATCACTGGCACTTTTTTGCAATTCGGCATCGATGGTCAAGGTAACATCATTGCCCATACCGGGGTGTCCCAAAATACGGTTACGCAGTGCGGAAATATCATTGCCGCCCTCAAGTCCCAGTAAAACTTTGGCCATGTTCTTTTCAATACCCGCAGCACCGTATTTGCTCGAATTATAACCGACAACATGCGCGGCCGCACTGCCCAGCGGGTATTCCCTGGTGTAGCCGTTTTCCACCGGCACGCTGCAAGCCAATATATTGCCCCGCCTGTCCAGGATATCTCCCCTTTTAATTTGACTTTCCCGGGCGGCAATACGCGGGTCGGCCGGTACGGTATTATTTCCGGCTACATAATCAATATAGAGCGGTATCAAGGCCAGATACACGCAAATTACCCCGAGGCCCGCCAGTATTAAATAGGCAAGCCTGCGCACATTGTTTTTCATGGCAAATCGGCCTCGCCGGAAATATTAAGCAGCATCCCGGCCAAAATAAAATTGGCCACCATTGAACTACCTCCGTAACTGATAAATGGTAAAGTAATACCTGTCATGGGCAATAATTTGGTCACACCGGCAACGATAATAAATATTTGCAATCCCAAAATGGTAGTAAAACCCGCAGCCATCAACCCGGCATATTCATCCCGGGCCACCAGGGCAATTTTAAAACCACGGTATACCAGCAGCATAAATAACACCATAATACCGATGCCGCCCAGTAAACCGGCTTCCTCACAAATGGCGGCAAAGATGAAGTCGGTGTGCACCGCCGGAATAAACCCGGGAAATCCGGCTCCCAGTCCGGTGCCTAAAATGCCACCGTCGTTAATGGCATAAAGGGATTGGATGATTTGGTAGCCCGAAGTCTGGGCTGTGGCCCAGGGATCCAGCCAAATGGCCACCCGTGTATGCACATGGCTCACCACCGTGTAAGCCACCGCCGCGCCGGAAAAAAACATCAACGCGCCCAGTAGAATATACAACCACCGGGCCGTGGCCATATATACCATGGCCAGAAAGGTACCAAAATAAATTAGCGCAGTACCCAGATCCTTTTGAAATACCAACACCAGCAGCGCTGTCAGCCACATACCCAAAAGGGGACCCCATTGCTGAACACCGGGTAAAAAGTAGATTTTCTGTTCACCCGCCTGCCACAGCATGCGACTCTCCATTAAATAACTACCCAGGAAAAATACCAATAACAGCTTAACAAATTCAGAAGGTTGAAAGTGGAACAGGCCCAAATCCAGCCAACTTTTGGCCCCGCCCAATTCAATGCCGAAAAATACAGGCAGCAAGAGCGCCAAAATGCCGGTCAGGGCCACCAGGTACTTGTATTCGGCCAAATCCCGGTAACAGCGCAGTAGAGTAGTGGTAAGAAATAACGCAACCATACCGATAATCACCCAGGATAATTGCCTGTACCCGTATCCGGGGTTCAGCCGGAAAAGGAACACCACCCCGGTACCGGCCAGAAAACTGATGATGGGTGTGATATACTGGTCAAATGTAATCTTCCGGTGCTGCCACAACACACTGAGCAGCATAAAACCGGCAAATATTACAAGTGCGGCAGCCATGGCCCATAACCCGTCCGGTCCGGGTTCCTTTAGATAAAGAACCGCTCCCCCGGTGAACGTGTAAAGGAAAGCCACAGCCAGTAATTTTCGTTCTCTACCTCGCCCGTACAATTTAATCCACCGCCAGCAGAATGATTGTAATATTGTCGTTACTACCCGCTGCTATGGCTTCTTTGAGGAGCAAATGTAAAGCTTCCTGTGGGTCCGGAGACACTAGCAACAGGTCGCCAATCCGCTGTTCCGGCACAAAACCGGTTAATCCATCTGTGCAGATAAGGATCCGGTCGCCCCGGGCAAGGCTATACTCATAAATATCCACATTTACCCGTGGACCGACACCCAGCGCTCTGGTTAAAACATTGCGCCGCGGGTGTTGCAGTGCTTCCTTTTCAGATATGCCGCCACCGTCAATCAACTCCTGTACCAGCGAGTGATCAACGGTTAATTTATTGATATTACCCTCCCGGAGCAGCAGCGCCCTGCTATCCCCCACGTTGGCCACTGTGGCATGATAGCCTTGCACCAGGCAGGCGGTAATTGTTGTACCCATACCCCGTCGCTGCACATCTTTGCTGGCAGCCAGATAAACCACTTCATTCGCTTTTTGTATACCTGTTGCCAATTTGTCCGGGTAAGGTGCATTATCATGCCGGTGGTCCCTCAGGTAATCCTCCAATACCCCCAGGGCCAGCCTGCTGGCAACATCCCCGGCCAAATGTCCCCCCATACCGTCCGCTACGGCAAATAAACCCAAATCAGGGCACACGCAAAGCCAATCTTCATTTCTTCGGCGTACCGGACCGCACTCGGTGATCTGACTCCACCTCATAACCCCACCTCACAAACTTGAATATTATCTCTCCTATTCTTATTTGATCACCATTGGCCAGCACAGCGGGTCCGGCAAGGGGTTTACCGTTTAAATAAGTGCCGTTTTTGCTTCCCAAATCCTCAAGCCAGAACTGCCCGTCCCGGCTGAACAACCTGGCATGGTTGTTTGAAGCAAACCGGTCAGGTAGAATCACTTCATTATTCGGACCCCGGCCCAGTCTCAACTCCCGGGACAGGGCAAACTCCACACCTTCCATGTCATATTCAGCAGGTGCGGATTCAACCACCAACACTCCCGGGCCGCTTCTTTCCATACCTGCCGGAGCGGCCACCCGGTAAGCCCCGCCTTCTCTCATTGCCGCAGTATTGCCAGCCCGGGGCTCTGCCGTATTATGTAGATCTTTAATTAAATGAATTAAAACTATAAATATAAATACGTAGATCAGCACGATAAAAGCAGTGCGTAATACAAATAAAACAATATCCAAAAAAATCATTCCACCTTAAATATCAGTACCGTATTACCCATTTTTACAACATCGCCATGGCTTAGCTCTATTTGGGCCACCTTCACCCCGTTGACATATGTGCCGTTGGTGCTGGACCGGTCCCTTATGACAAAATGCCGGCCTGTACGGTTTATGACGGCATGACGCCTGGAAATACTGTTGTCCGGTAAGCATATATCGCAAATTTCGCCGCGACCGATGGTAACCTGGTTACCTTCCAATACAAACTTTTTACCAGCCAGGGCACCCTCCACCACTTCCAGCAGCACAGTTACATTACGTTCCGGTTCGGGCACACCCCGCACCGGGGTAAAGCGCATGGTATCTTCCACCGTTTCCGGCTTTTCCTCTACACACTCATCAAAAAAACTGTTTATTTCCACTTGCCCCCGGGGCAATTGCTCCCGTTCCATGAAGGACACCGCCACTGCCCCCAGCAGGGTATACTTTTTCTCCACCGCTTTATTCTTCACATAGTCCACCATCTCCGCCGACAACCGGTCCATAAGCGGGCTGACCGCAGCGTAATCCTTTGGTCCCAGAATAACTTCAAACCGGTTGGGTACATAAATATCCTTCAGGCCGACCCGGCGCCGGTCACGCATTTCCCTGGCCAGTTTTTTGGCAATATCCACCGGCTGCAAGCCTCCACCACCGAATTTATCTTTAAAAAAACCTTCAATATATTTTTCCAGGTTCCCTTCCAGCTCCGAAAAAAACCCCACCGTCGATCACCTCGTTACGGTTTTTTCACCGGCCGCAAACCGCCGGCGCAGTTGCCCGCACGCGGCATCAATGTCCAACCCCATTTCCCGGCGTACAGTTACCCGGTATCCTTTTTTCTCCAAGACTGCCTTGAAAGCATGCACATCTCCGGTAGTGCTTCTGCTAATACCCCGTTCTGGTACCGGATTGGCCGGAATTAAATTAATATGACAGTGAATTCCGCGCAGTATACCGGCTAGTTCCCTGGCATGGGTCAAAGTATCATTCACACCGCCCAGCAGAGCATATTCAAATGACACCCGCCGCCCCGTGTATTCGGCATAGTCACCACAGGCCGGCAGTAACTTTTCCAGCGGGTAGACTTTGTTAATGGGCACCAGTTGATTGCGCAATGCATTATTGGGGGCATGCAAGGAAACCGCCAGGGTTATGGCCAGGCGCAGATGCATTAGTTCATAAATACGCGGTACGATACCGCAGGTTGATAGAGTAACGTGCCGCTGGCTGATATTCAACCCGTAAGAAGCGGTAACCAGCTCAATAAACTTTACCGTGGCTTCATAATTATCCAGCGGCTCCCCCGAGCCCATTAACACAATACGGCTGATGCGCCGGCCGGATGCCTTTTGTATGGCCCAAATCTGGTCGATCAGTTCCCCCGGTGTAAGGTTGCGGGTGAGCCCCTCCAGGCCCGAGGCGCACAACCGGCAGCCCATACGGCAGCCCACCTGGGTGGAAAGACAGGCGGTGTAGCCATAGTGATATTTCATTAATACACTCTCTACAACTTGACCGTCCTGTAATTCCAGCAGGAATTTGACGGTTTCCTGCTTCCGGGAATTTTTTTTATCCAGCACCGTCACCCCGCCGGGACTAAATTTACCAGCCAGCCTCTCCCGCACTTCCCCGGGCACATTGGTCATATCCGCAAAGGAATTCGCCCCTTTGCGTTGCATCCAGTCAATTACCTGGGCAGCCCTGAATTTGGGCATGCCAAGGGCTGTTATTTCACGTTCCAACTCCTCCAAAGTCAAATCTTTAATATTGGGCAAGACCGGCATAAAATATCCCCCGTCAACATGTTTTGCTATTTCTACACTCTCTTAAACAAATCCTGCTATGCACCGCTTTTACGCAGCCTGGCCATAAAAAAACCATCCAGGCCATGTACGTGCGGCAATATCTGCAAATAACCCCGGCTCATAGTTTTTCCATGATCAAGACTGGCGGGTAAAAACTCAACCAGGGACTCCGGGCGATAACCGGGATGCTTAAGTAAGAACCGTTCCACCTGCTCCAGGTTTTCCTCCCGGGTTATGGTGCAGGTACTGTATACCAGCACGCCGCCGGGTTTTAAGGCCGCTGCAGCGGATTCCAAAATCTGCGCCTGCAGTTCCGTTAAACTATTAATTTGCTCTTCATCCTTACGCCATCTGGCGTCCGGTCGCCGGCGCAACACGCCCAAACCGGAACAGGGTGCGTCCACCAGCACATAATCGGCCCACCCTCTGTATTCCTCCGGTATTTGCCGGGCATCGGCCAAAACCGGCTGTACTATTTGCACCCCCAAGCGACGGCAGTTTTCTTCAATAAGTTTTATTTTATGCCTGTGTACATCCAGGGCTTTTATTTCACCCCGGTTCTGCATTAATTGAGCCAGGTGCGTTGCTTTACCACCGGGAGCACTGGCTACATCCAACACCCGGGCACCGGGCAACGGGCGCAGGGCCTGGCCTACCAGTATGGAACTTTCATCCTGGGCCTGGAGTTGACCTTCCTGAAAGGGTGCCAGGGAACCAAGGGATACGAAACCATGCAGGTGCAAGCAATCAGCAGCGTACCGGCCCCTTTGGGCCTCCACGCCCAGGGTTTTAAGCCTCTCCATCAACTCCGTAGCACTTGTTTTTAACGTATTTACCCGCACGGTGTTGGGTGCGGGTTGGTTGTTGGCCACACAAAGGGCCTCTGTTTCTTCAAAACCAAAATCATCCAGCCACTTGCGCACCAGCCAGGCCGGGTGGGAATGGCGCAAAGCTATATATTGCACCGGGTCTTTACCGGGGTCGGGGTAGTTTAACCGCTCCTTGCCCCGCACTAAATTACGCAGCACCCCGTTGATAAATTTAACAATACCCTCATGGCCGTATCGACGAGCCAGGATAACCGACTCGTTAACAGCGGCGGAATCGGGCACCCGGTCCATAAACATCACCTGGTAGGCACCTAAACGTAATATATTCCGCACCACCGTGGAAAGGCCGGCCAGCGGTCGGCGCAGGAAGTGACCCAGCGCCCAGTCCAGGGTGTTTTGAGTGCGCAGCGTACCGTAAACCAGCTCTGTAATAAAAGCCCGGTCCAGTTTACCAGGGCTTGTTTTATCCAGTACCGACCCCAGGGCCAGATTGGCGTAGGCTTCCCGTTCATCCACCGCCAACAGCACTTTCAGGGCGGCTTCCCGGGTGTTCGCTTTATGCTTCAAGTACCATCACTTCCATTATGCAAAAAGTATTGGATGGCTTCATCTACCTGTTGAAAAGAAAACTGCGTATCATGGCACGGCCCGTGGGGCCTTAAATTGGTGACGCCCAGCACCGGCACCGGGTTGGCATCCAAAATACCGCTGGTTAAATCTCGCTCACAGGCTATGGCCACAATGGCCTTGGGACGGTAATCCCGTACGTATTTGCGGGCCAGGGTGCCCCCGGTGGCCATCCCCACCCGGATACCGTAACGATCCCGCAGTTGCAATAAATCGCCGACCATGCACTGGCCGCAACGGCGGCAATTATCCACATTGCCCGTAACTTTATGTACACAGGTGCTGCTTTGCAGGCAGTGCGGGGCCAACAGCAGCAGTTGCTCCGGTGAGGCACTGGTATTAAGTGCCCGAACCAAATTATTATTCACTTCAATAAAAGACCGTTTAATCCGATCCATATCCACCCTGAACAACCTGCCCAGTATCAACACCAGGGGGAAAAAAGTATTAATAGCCACCCGGGTGGGACCCCGTAATAATGCAAAGGGCTTGGCGCGGATAATTGTTAAAACTATGCCGGCCAGGCCGAAGCCGGCCAGCAAAATAACAATTACCAGCACCACGGCCACGGCCAATAACACCAGTTTATAAATCGTCGAACGCTCCGGATTAAAAATCAGGTACCAAATGGCCAGGGCCAGAAAACCCACCACCAGTAAACTGACCAGCAGCAACCCGATAAAAAGACGTTTGCGTTCGTGAATCTGTACCATTTTATGCTCGGCCCTCATCCCCGTTCGCCTGCCCTTCACCCAGCTTGCTGGAAACATCCAGCGGGTGTCCTCGCAAAAAATCGGCCGCACTCATCCTTTTTTTACCCTGCAGCTGCAACTCATCAATACTCAACACTCCGCCACCGGTTTGCACTAAAATCCCCCGGTTACCGCCAGCCGCCAGTAACCGACCCGGTTCGACATCACCCGCCGGGTAATCCCGGACCACGGATACCCGCCATATTTTAATTAGCTTGTCCCCCAGGGAGGTGCATGCCCCCGGCCAGGGATTGAGGCCCCTGACCTGGTTTTTTATGGCTACCGCGTCCTTTTCCCAATGAATTATTTCATCAGACCGGGTCAGCATGGATGCATAGCTGGAACGGCTGTCATCCTGGGGCACGTGCTGCGCCCGGCCGCTTTCAATTAGCTCCAAAGCCTCAATTACCAGTTTAGCGCCCAGTTCGGCCAACCGGTCATGCACCAACCCCACGGTATCATCAGGCCCAATGGGCACCCGGTCCTGCAGCAGCATGGCACCGGTATCCAGTCCCGTATCCATTTGCATAATGGTTACACCGGTTTGCTGTTCACCGTTGATCACGGCCCTGTGAATGGGGGCGGCTCCCCGGTAAGCAGGTAGCAGCGAGGCATGTACATTAATACAACCGTGCGGGGGCAAGTACAAAATTTCAGCAGGCAGTATTTGCCCGAAAGCGGCTACCACGATGATATCCGGAATTAAATCTTGCAGCACTTTAACAAAGGCGGGCTCGCGCACTTTTAGAGGTTGATATACTGTCAGCCCCGCCGCCAGGGCTGCGTTTTTAACCGGCGACGGGCGCAGTTTTTTCCCCCGCCCGCCTGGTTTGTCGGGCTGGGTAACCACAGCGACAACCTCATGGTTGTACTGCACCAGTGCCTGCAGCGACGGTACGGCAAAATCGGGCGTACCCATAAATACAATACGCATATTACTAAAACTCCTTCATCCCCACAGCATTAATCACTGTACCTTCTTTAAATTCTTTGCCTTGTCAATAAATAAAATTCCGTCCAAATGATCTATTTCATGCTGCAGGGCCCGGGCCAGGTAACCCCGGGCCGGTAGCTCAATTTCTTTGCCATACCGGTTTTGACCCTTAACTTTGATCCGTTCGGCCCGGGCAACCTCACCCACCATACCGGGAATACTCAGGCAGCCTTCGCTGTCAATTTGGGTGCCCTCGTACTCCACAATTACCGGGTTGACAAACTCTACCAAACCATCGCCAATATCAACCACAATTACCCGTTTGGAAACCCCGATCTGCGGAGCGGCCAGTCCCACACCCTGATTGGCATACATGGTATCTCGCATGTTATCCAATAATTTTTCCAGGTGGGGGCCAAACTTGGTTACTCGAACGGATTTTTCCCTTAACACATCGTCCCCGACCTCCACTATCTTGTAGACTGCCAACTTTAACTGCCTCCTTTTTACAAACCCTGTTAAATTTCTTTATATAATATGCATGGGATCCACATCTATGCTCAGGCGCAAGTCTTTGCCCGGCGCAACACCACCGGTTACCTGCCAGAATTGTTCCATAACCAGGCGTAACTGACGGTAATCCGCACTCCAAAGAATGATATGCCACCTGTAGTCTTCCTTCAGCCGGGCCAAAGGCGCCGGTGCCGGTCCTACTATCTGTATTTTTTCCCCGTTCAGCCTGGTCACAAACCCATCCAAATGTTGACGTATTTTATCCGCCGCTTGCTGCACAGCAGTGTCATCTTTACCCAGTACCAACAATCTGACCATTTTGGCAAAAGGGGGATACCCCATGTCCTTGCGTACGGTAACTTCCCGCTGAAAAAAAGCACTGTAATCATGCCTGGAGGCAGCCTGTACAGCATAATGCTCCGGCGTAAATGTTTGAATCAACACCTCGCCCGGCTTGTCTCCCCGCCCCGCCCGCCCGGCCACCTGGGCCAGCAGCTGAAAAGTACGCTCACCGGCCCGAAAGTCCGGCATGTGCAGTGTACTGTCGGCATTAATTACCCCCACCAGAGTCACTCCGGGTAAATCCAGCCCTTTGGCCACCATTTGTGTTCCCACCAATATATCCGCTTCACCCCTGGCAAAAGCAGATAATATCTGTTCATGGGAGCCCTTGCGGGTGGTGGTATCGGCGTCCATGCGCAAAATACGGGCCTCTGGCAAGGCGGCCGCAAGTTCCATTTCTACCCGCTGGGTGCCCGTGCCAAAATAGCCCAACTGATTACCCCCGCAATCAGGACACCGTTTGGGTGCCTGTACACGGTAATTACAATAGTGACAGCGCAGTCGCCCGTCGGCGTGATAGGTAAGGGAAATATCACAGCGGGGACATTTGAGCACCATCCCGCACTCCCGGCATACCACCAGAGTTTTAAAACCCCGCCGGTTTAAAAAAATAATGGTTTGTTCATTATTATGCAGCTTCTCTCGCATTTTTTGCAATAGCGCCAGGCTAAATATACCACTATTACCTGACTGCACTTCCCGCCGCATATCCACCAGTTGTACCCGGGGCATGTTTTTGCCGTTAATTCTCGTGGTCATATTAATTAACTTGTAACTGCCGCCGGGTAAAGCACGGCAATATGATTCCAGAGAGGGGGTGGCGCTACCCAGCATTAATACTCCCCTGCTCTTTCGCGCCCGGTAGAGGGCCACCGCCCGGGCATGGTACCGCGGCGCTTCATCCTGCTTGTAAGAGGGTTCGTGCTCCTCGTCAATAATGATTAGTCCTGGATCGGGGACCGGTGCCAGTATGGCCGAACGTACCCCCAGTACCACCGGCGCGCTACCGTTCTCTATACGGGACCATTCATCGTATCTCTCGCCGTCGGACATGCGACTGTGTAGCACCGCCACATCCCGGCCGAAACGGGCCTTATACAGCCGAACCATTTGCGGGGTTAGGGATATCTCGGGCACCAGGGTAATGGCCTGCCGGCCGGTGCGTAATACCTGCTCGATACAACGCAGGTAAACCTCGGTTTTACCACTGCCCGTAACACCGTGCAGCAAAAATACCTGGTGCCCGCCCTGCTGTATGGCCCTGGTAACATCTCGTACGGCCCGGCTCTGCTCACCGGTTAAGCTTACCGGGTTCTGTTCTACAATTTTATAGTGTGCATAGGGGTCCCGCATGGATGAATCTGTTTTTACCTTTAGCAACCCCATTGCACACAACTGGTTGATCACAGATAATGATACACCGGCCACCGCCGCCAGTTCCCGCTTGTTCAGCCCGGGGCACTCCAGCGCAGCTTCAATGGCCGCCTTTTTTTTAGGCGCCCGGGATAATTGCTCCCGAACTGCAGGCAATTGGACCGGATCCACGGCGCTATAAAGCCTGGCCACGGCCCGTGGGGTAGTTTTTTTAAGCACCGGTGCAACCACTGTTTGCAGGGCCTTTACAGTGCCACAAAAGTAATAACCCGCCAGCCATTGGGCCAGGGACAGTTGATCTTCCCGAAATATTAAGCTTTCATCCACCAGGTCGATAATTTCCTTTACCCGGGCCACGGCTTTGCGTGCACTTAATCCCACCACAAAACCCGTCACCTTTTGTTTACCAAAAGGAACCCTCACCCGGGTGCCAAATTGAACCAAGCCCTCCAGTTTTTCAGGTACCCGGTATTGATAGGTGCGGTCATTTTTAAAAACAGGCACCTCAACCAGTACATCGGCAAATAATTGATTACTCATTGCATATATCCCTCTAGTCGTTTAGCCGCTGCTAGTTATAACCGCTTACTTTAATTATAGACCATAGTAATGCAGCCCCTCAATCCATTTTTTGGCACGGCCCAAACAGGCGCCCGCTTTCCGCCGGTGGATGCTGGGGGGCATGAACAATGGTCAGGCTGTTTAAAATCATTTCCTTTTCATATTTCAGTTGATTATCCTGATAATACCGCTGCCTGATTTCCACCCGGGGAACATATACGGAAAATTCATGGGGCACTGAATTGGATACTTGACGGGCCATGGATAACACCACATCACCAATTTTAATGGTGGCCGTATCTGTTTGTGAAAAAGGGCGCCTTAATATTTTCTTTATTTTATTAATCGGCATATTTATCACCCGGCAGCTTTATAAACATATTATGACACTATAGTTAAATTGTGTATAAAAACATAAAAATGCGCTCGGATTATAATTAAGCGCATTAATATATGTATAAATGATTATTTTATTTCATCAACCCTCGAATACCGGGGTACTCAAGTACCGTTCGCCGGTATCCGGCAAAATGGTGAGCACGGTTTTACCGGGCCCCAGTTCACGGCCTACGGTCACCGCGGCATGCACAGCAGCGCCACCGGATAACCCCGCCAGTATACCTTCTTCCCTGGCCAAGCGTTTGGTCATGTTAAACGCTTCCTCATCGGATACGGTAAAGGGGGAATCCACCAGTGCCAGATCTAGATTGGCGGGCACAAAACCATCCCCGATGCCTTGAATACCGTGTCTCCCCGGTTTGCCCCCGGACAGCACAGCCGACTTTTTAGGTTCCACAGCATATACTCTAATATGGGGATACTTTCTCTTTAACACCCGGGCCACTCCGGTCAGCGTACCGCCCGTACCCACACCGGCCACATAAGCATCAATTTCACCATCCACCTGCTCCAATATTTCCGTAGCCGTGGTATGCTCGTGAAAAGCCGGGTTATCAGGATTGGCAAACTGGTCGGGCATCCAGGCTCCGGGTATTTGAGCCACCATTTCTCTGGCCTTTTGCACGGCTCCATCCACATCCTGGGCAGCAGGTGTCAGCACCACTTCAGCCCCGTAGGCACGGGCCAGTTGTCTTCTTTCTATACTCATTGAATCGGGCATCACCACAATCACCCGGTATCCCTTAACTGCGCCTACCATGGCCAGTGCAATGCCCTGGTTGCCACTGGTGGGCTCTATAATAACCGTACCCGGCCGAATTAGGCCCGCTTTTTCGGCGGCGGTAATCATACCCAATGCCGCTCTGGCCTTGGCACTGCCGCTGGGATTGACCATTTCCAGTTTGGCCAGGATTCGGGCGTCGCAGCCGTCGGTCACTTTATTCAGCCTGACCACCGGGGTATGACCCACCAGCTCCAGAACATTGTTATAAATCATGCTCACTTTTTATTCTTCCCTTCCATATTATTTGTTGACAGAAGCTCATATGGCTATTTACAATTTATGTGGAGGTAATTTACATTGTCCAACAAAAAGCCCAACGACGCCTATTTGGCTATCCGAACCATTATTGAACTTACCAGAACATATGACACACTGGAAGATATAATGGGCAGGCATTTTGCCCGTTTCGGGCTGTCACAGCCCAAATTCAATGCCATGATGCAGGTACGCCAGGCGGGCGACCGGGGACTGGCCCTGTCCGAGCTGGGCGAGCGCATGCTGGTAACAAGGGCCAACATCACCGGCCTGATCGACCGCATGGAAAGGGACGGCCTGGTGGTGCGGGAAGCCGACCCCAAAGACCGTCGCGTGTACAGGGTTAAGCTTACCAACAAAGCATCAAACCTGTTGGACGACATTCTTCCCATACATGCAGATTTTTCCCGCCGGCTGGTGTCTGTTTTAGACGTTACAGAAAAAAATCAGCTGATCGAATTATTACAAAAATTACGCCTGGAAATGGAAAAAATATAATACGACGCAGCAATTTAATCTGCTGCGCCTATTTTTTACCTTCTTTTAATCGAATCACCTTATCCCAAATAACTTCACTTAGGGCCAGCTTATCCATAAGCGGCAGTTTCTCCACCTTACCGTCCGGATACAATATGTGAACCAAATTGGTGTCACTACCGAAACCGGCCCCTGGCCGGGTAACATCGTTGGCCACCAGCAGATCCAAGTTCTTTTTGCTTATCTTTTCCCTGGCGTTTTTTATTAAATCCTCGGTTTCGGCGGCAAATCCCACCAGCAGTTGGTGTTTTTTTCGCTTGCCCAGTTCCATTAAAATGTCCGTATTCTTTTCCAGCTCCAGCACCATACCCGCATCATTTTTTTTAATCTTTTGCGCTGCAGTGACCCGGGGACGGTAGTCGGCCACAGCGGCCGCTTTTACCACCACATCCACCCCGGGATAAAGCTCCATCACCGCCCGGTACATTTGTTCTGCCGTTTCCACGTTAATTACATGCACCCCGGCGGGCACCGCCAGGCTGGTGGGAGCGGAGACCAGGTACACTTTCGCCCCCCTCTTGGCAGCTGTTTCGGCCAGTGCATAGCCCATTTTTCCGGAACTGCGGTTACTGATATACCTCACCGGATCTATTGGCTCCCGGGTACCCCCTGCGGTAACCAATACCGTATTTTGGGCCAGGTCTTTTTTCCCGGTCAGCATGACTTTAACCCGTTCAAAAATAACCGCTACATCGGCCAACCGCCCCGGTCCTTCATCTCCACAGGCCTGACGCCCCACAGCCGGATCCACCACCACAACGCCCATATGACGCAGGCGACTTAAATTATCCTGCACCGCCCGGTTACGGTACATGTTAACATTCATGGCCGGGCAAACCAGTACGGGACAATCCATGGCCAGCACCGTAGTGGTAAGTAAATCATCAGCCATCCCACAAGCTAGTTTAGCTAAAATATTTGCGGTGGCAGGCACGATCACTGCCATATCGGCCCGGCGGGCCAGCTCTAGATGCGGGTAACGCCAGCCCGGTGGTGTTTCAAAGGTGTCAACATGCACGCGATGGCCCGATATGGCTTCAAAGGTCAAGGGTTTTACAAACTGCTGCGCTCCGGCGGTCATAATTACGTGCACTTCGGCACCAACCTTAACCAGGTTGCTCACCAGGTCCAGAGCACGATAAGCGGCAATACCACCGGTAACTCCGATAACAATAAACTTTCCTGCAAGCATGGGGCACCCCCGCTATTTAATACCTTGCTTGGTTCTCCGGTAAGTTATATTACCCTGGACAACTTCATGCAGTGCCGCCGACACAGGCTTAGCGAACACATCAGGTTCCTCATTTTGTTCTTGTTGCAAAGCCATTTCCATTATTTGACGAGCCCGTTTAGCCGATATCACCACCAGAGTGTACCGGCTGTCCACCTTTTCCATCAAATCATCCAGAGAAGGTTTATTCATGGCCATAGGCGTGTAAACCTCCGAAATATATTATTTATTTAATACTATGCTGTCTCTTTTATAAACCGTTTATCAGGCATTTTAGTATTTTTGCAGAAGCAAGTCAATATCAAAGAGCCCGGGACGGCACCTTTCCGCAATTATGATAGCCGACACCTTGCGGGTAGCGGCGGCCAGATCATCATTGATCACCAGATAGTCATACTCACGCACTTTTTTTATTTCACTTTCCGCCCACTGCAACCGGTGCTCAATGGCATCATTGCTGTCCGTACCCCTGTTTTTTAAACGATTGGCCAGTTCAGCCCGGGACGGAGGGATTAAAAAGATAAGTACGCAATTGGGGTACTTACTTTTAACGTGCAGTGCGCCCTGGACGTCAATTTCCAAAATAACATCCAAACCACCATCAATGGCCTCCAGCACAGGTTGCCTGGGTGTCCCGTAATAATTCCCGTATACATTGGCCCACTCCAGTAGTTGATCCCCGGCAATGAGCGACTCAAATTGCTCCCGGTTTAAAAAATAATAGTCTTTGCCGTGCTGTTCGTTGCCGCGAGGCTTTCTGGTCGTTGCCGAAATGGAGAGATGTAAATTATCCAGTTCTTTAAATAGACCCTGGCATACTGTTCCCTTGCCGGAACCGGAAGGGCCGGATATCACTATTAAATTACCTTTGCTTTTCATGCATCTTGTTCCCCGTCAATCCTCATCATTACCCGCGGTACTGTCCTTATTGACCAGGCGGTGAGCTACCGTTTCAGGCTGCACCGCTGAGAGAATAATGTGATCGCTATCTGTGATGATAACCGCCCTGGTACGGCGACCGTAAGTGGCATCCACCAGCATACCCCTGTCCCTGGCCTCGGTAATAATTCTTTTTATCGGTGCCGATTCGGGGCTGACGATAGCAATAATCCGGTTCGCCGAAACAATATTGCCAAATCCAATATTAATTAGTTTTATTTCCATTTATGATCCCCCTGTCATTCGATATTCTGTACTTGCTCCCTTATTTTTTCCAGTTCACTTTTAACTTCCACAGCAATACTGTTGATAGCCAGGTCAGATGATTTAGAGGCGATGGTATTAATTTCCCGGTTTAGCTCCTGCAATATAAAATCTAATTTCCTGCCCACCGGTGTAGCAAGTTCAAGACAATCCCTCAACTGCTTCAGATGACTTTTCAAACGCACGATTTCTTCAGTGATACTGGATCGCTCGGCAAGCAGCACAACCTCGGCATCAAGCCGGGATGGATCCATTGTCCCCGGCTCCAGTAAATCATGCAGTCGCTGGCTAAGCCGCGCGCGATATTCATCTACAACCACCGGAGAACGCTGCTCAATTTCATTGACCAACCCGGCTATGCGCCCGATCCTTTCTTTGATATCAGAAGCCAGTAACTGTCCCTCTTTAACACGCATATCCATCAAACCCGCCAGCGCCTGCTGAAGGGTTGCTTCAAGCTCAGGCCACCACTGCTCGGTATCTTCTTCGGACTCTTCCAATAAAAAGACACCGGGCAACTGCAGCAATTCTTTAACAGTCACTTCCCCGGCCAACGTCATTTTGTCTTTAAGTTCCTTTACCGCCAGGAGGTAAGATGCGGCCAGATGCTCATCGACCGTTACCGTTACCCTGTCTGCACCGTATTTGGCCACATTTATATATAAATCCACCCTGCCGCGGGCAATTTTTTTCTGTATCACCCGCTTGATACGGTCTTCAAATACATTCATGGACCGGGGCATGTGCGGAACAATTTCACAATAGCGATGATTTACTGATTTCATTTCAATATTAATTTTTAATGTTTCTGAAATCGTTTCTCCACGCCCGAACCCGGTCATGCTTTTTATCAATATTTCACCACCCAGCTTTGTTTAGTTGTATATAGTATTGACTGTTGAACACTAAAAATAAATTTTCTACCTAAAAAAAGAAATTCCTTTAAATAAAAAGAAAACCAGTGATAATCTTTGCCCGGGGTGGAATAACTCAACTATCTACTTATATTTGTTGGATCACTCGCACCGCAAATCCACCATTTAAAAAACGCGCCGCATTAAATGTAATTGCAACGCGTTTTTTAAATTTCTGTCTTGAGCTTGGCGTCCACCAAAACTATGTACCTGAACACAGGTTTATTTTTTAGTGTAATCCCGTTAACACCTTTTCTATGAGATCCAACCCCTCACGAATATTATCCATCGAGGTGGCATAGGAAAGGCGGAAACAAGTGTCATCACCAAAGGCTATCCCGGGTACAATGGCTACGTGCTCCTTTTCCAAAAGCACCCTGGCCAGATCGGTGGCGCAGTTTATGACCGTACCGGCATAACTTTTACCCAGAAGCGGCTTTATTTCAGGAAATACATAAAATGCACCGCCCGGGCGGTTACATTTGACGCCGGGTATGGCCAGCAATCTTTCCATAATATAATCCCGCCGTTTGGCAAACTCTACCACCATATGCCGTACAGGTTCCTGGGTGCCTGTAAGCGCTTCCAAACTGGCCGCCTGGGCAATGGATGTGGGATTGGAGGTGGAGTGGCTTTGCAAGTCAGCCATAGCCTTAGCCACCGGTTGAGGTGCAGCGGCATAACCAATACGCCACCCGGTCATGGCATAGGATTTGGAAACCCCGTTGATAACCACGGTCAAATCCTTCAAAGCAGGGTTCAAAGCAGCAATACTGACATGTTCTCTCTCGTCGTAAATCAATTTCTCATATATTTCATCGGAGATTATGATAATGTTATTTTTCACCAAAATCTCGCCCAGAGCTGCCAGTTCTTCTCTGGTATACACCGAACCCGTAGGGTTACTGGGACTGTTTAAGATAATCACCCGGCTATTGGGTGTAATGGCATTTTGCAATTGGGCGGGCGTCAGCTTGAAATCATTTTCCACAGTAGTGGGAACAATTACAGGTTTTGCTCCCGCCAGTTTTATTTGTTCCAGATAGCTTACCCAATACGGGGCGGGCAAAATTACTTCGTCCCCTGCCTGGCACAGCACTTGAAAAGCATTATAAAGCGAATGTTTGGCCCCGGCGGAAACCACTATCTGTCCGGGTTCATACTGCAGGTTGTTGTCTTCAGCCAGTTTTTTGACAATGGCCCGGCGTAACGAATCGGTGCCCGCCACCGGGGTATATTTGGTCATGCCGTCGGCAATGGCCTTTACCGCGGCCTGTTTGATATGCTCAGGCGTATCGAAGTCAGGCTCACCAACACCAAAGTTGATTACTTTAATCCCCCCGGCTATCATTTTTTTGGCCTGGGCATCAATGGACAGGGTGGGGGAAGGACTGATATTTTGAGCCCGTTCAGCTAATTTCATACTTTTACCCCGGTTTTAAACCGGGTGTTCACTCCTCTCGCTAATAGATATAGTTAGATTGTGCCCGCAGCTCTTAATTAACTTTAGCATTGTGCAAACTAAAAAATTGTATTGCAACGGTTAGAATTTCACCGTACCGATATTTTTCTTCATCCGGTCCAGTGCTTCGAGCATCCGCTCTTTTTCCACTGTCAGTGCAATGCGGAAGAAGCCTTCGCCGTTGCTGCCATATCCGTTCCCGGGGGTAATCACTACACCGGCCTTATCCAGAACCAGCTCGGCAAAGGAATCCGATGTGTGCCCAGCAGGCACCGGCGCCCACACGTAAAAGGTTGCCTTGGGCTTTTCGAGTTGCCAGCCCATGCTGTTCAGGGCATCCACCAGTATATCCCGCCGCTGCTGGTAAACCTTTTGCATTTGCAGCACGGCTTCCTGAGATCCGGTGAGACCTTTAATAGCTGCATATTGAACCGCCTGGAACTGGCCCGAATCAATATTGGACTTAAGCCTGCCCAGCGCTTCCACTACCTGGGGATGCCCGGCAGCCCAACCGATACGCCAGCCGGTCATGTTATAAGTTTTAGATACCGAGTGAAACTCAATGCCGACTTCCTTGGCGCCGGGGAACTGTAGAAAACTGGGCGGCTTATAGCCGTCATAGGCCATTTCGGAATAAGCAGCATCATGGCAAATTAAAATATTATACTCCCGGGCAAAGGATATAACATCCCGGTAAAAATCTTCGCCGGCCACAGCACCGGTGGGATTATTGGGATAATTGATAAACATCATTTTAGCCCGGCGGGCCACATCAGCGGGAATTGCGTTTAAATCAGGCAAAAAGCGGTTTTGCGCCGTCAGTGGCATATAGTAGGGCTCGGCACCGGCTAAAATAGCTCCGCCGGCATATACCGGGTACCCTGGATCAGGTACTAATACAATATCGCCGGGGTTCAGATAACAAAAGGATATATGGGCAATGCCTTCTTTGGAACCGATCAGGGAAACCACTTCACTGGCGGCGTCCAGTTCCACATCAAACCGGTCTTTATACCACCGGGCCACGGCTTGCCTGTATGAGAGCATGCCCGCAGACGATGGATACTGGTGATTAGCCGGGTTTTCCGCCTGTTTTTTCAATTCCTCGATTATATAACCCGGCGTGGGCATGTCCGGATCACCTATACCAAGGCTGATTACATCCACTCCGGCTGCCCGCTTTTCATCAATTAATTTTTCGATCCGGGCAAACAAATAAGGTGGCAAATTTTTGATCCTTTGTGCCTGTTCAAATTGCAAGCTCAAAACTAAACCCTCCCATTTCATTATAACGTTTAATAAATCTTACTATCGCCTTTGCCCATGGCTTACTTGATCAGGTAATCGCCGGTAAAAACCTCTTCGGCGGGACCGGTCATATACAAGTGATTATCCTCTGCCCACTCTATATCAAGTGCTCCGGCATACAAGTGTACCTTGACGTTTTTACCGGTATGCCCGTTTAGCACCGAAGCCACCGCCGTGGCACAGGCACCTGTGCCGCAGGCCATGGTAGGCCCAGCCCCCCTTTCCCAAACTCGCATACGCACCTCTTTGTCATTCAGTACCTGGACAAACTCCACATTGGTTTTACGGGGAAAGACGGGATGCGTTTCCACGAGCCTGCCCCAATTCTCAAGGGGTACCGCCGCCACATCGGGCACAAAAATTACACAGTGGGGATTGCCCATGGAGACCGTGGTAATGTGAAAAACATGATCCCCTGCCGCAAGGGGTTCATTTATCACCCTGCCCGCCGGCCCGGTCATGGGAATCTGCTCCCTCTCCAGGCCGGGCATACCCATATCCACCCGTACGGCAATAACTTTACCGTTCTCTATAATCAACTCGGGCACCATAATGCCCGCTCCCGTTTCTACCGTCATCTTAGTTTTATCCACCAGTTTATGCTCGTAGGCATATTTTGCCACACAGCGGATGGCATTGCCGCACATTTCTGCCACACTGCCGTCGGAATTAATTATTTGCATCGCCAGATCCGCCTCTTTGCCCGGTCCAATCAGCACCAATCCGTCCGCGCCCACCCCGAAATTACGGTGGCACACTTTTTCGGCCAACCCGGCCAGGTCAACGGACAAACTTTTTTCCTCGTTTAAGTTAACCAGAACGAAATCATTGCCCAATCCATGTACTTTAGCAAAAAGCAAAGCTATTTTTCCTCCCCGACATTTTTCTCCCGTATATTCTATACTATACTTCCCTACCAGTCTAATCTTTCCTGCCAGTTCCTTTTCATGTATACAGGATATCTACCAAAGCCACCGGCACACCGGTATGTCAATGGCACAGCTGAATACCGAGGAAACTAAGATAACGCCCTGAAGTTTATCAAAACTCCCAGGGCACCAAACAGCAAACCAATTAATTGGTTACAAAACCATTCAACTACAGTCTTCGCATTCTTTCCCGCTGGTTCGAGCCCAAACGTAATGCTCCAGGTATACTAGCTATGGTTTTAAACTGGCAAGACACTGGAACAATCCCGCGAGTTTCTAATCACAACGACACTACAAAGAAATCGTCAACGGGAGTCAAACTTGCCATTAGGCAAGTTTAACTCCTTGGCTTCGGGCGATCCCATGAAGTGCAAATAATTTATGCTCCCAGTCAAAGCTACGTGTGGACTTACATAAATCCACGAAGTTCGTCGGCAATTTCCCGGACACTTTTTCCACGAGCATCGATAACCTTTTTTTCCGTTCTGATATCCTGCATATTCATAAAATTATTTTCCATGCCGGAAACAATAAGTGCATCCGCGTGATCAACCATTGTTTTATCCACCACTTTGAATCCTTCCTTTACCAGGTCGTCACGTAATCTGCTCAAATCATCATCCAAAGCTATAGTTATCAAATTCAACACCTCCCGATATTATACTTTTAATTTTTACCCCCTTTTATGCAAAAACCTTGGTTATTTTAGAAGTTCTTTTTTACTAAAAAACGCCCAAGTCATTGCTTAGCCATCGATGTATCGATATGTGCTCAGATATGCGTAGAATTTTATACACAGCTCCCTTATCGAATATTATCAGAATTTATTTGCAGGAATTTTTCTGTTTTGATTGAAAACTTTATCTAAAAATCACTTTTTATAAGCGAGGGTGTAACTACATGGAATTTGCGCGAAATCATGATCATTTCTTAGAAAATAGCAACCAAGGTACAAATCCATTTTTTGCAGACATTCCTTTGGGAACTCATATTTGCGGGTTTCATTACATTAGAAGAATTAACCAATATGTTGGTGCCGTTTTTTAAAGCGGTTTGAATAACAATGAATATTGTATGTGGATAACCTCAGAACCCAAAAGCAAAAGATTATTTTATTAATCATTACACATTAAAGGAGGGTAACCTTTTTGAGAAGTCTCAAATTAAAGATAATTCTAATAATTAGCCTGACTACTATGATGATATTGTCCGTAGTATCTGTTATCAATTATAATAGGGTTTCTATTATATTAACGGAGCAAATTACCAACGCCGCCGCAGAGAGCGCGGATTTTAACGCCAAAATTGTCAATCAATGGCTGGATGGTATCGTTAAGGATATAAACAACCGGGCTAAGGATGCGGCTATTCAGACATTAGATCCCGGTATATGCCTGCCGGTATTGAAGCGAGTTCAGGAAGCCAACGAAGAATATGAATATTTATATATTGCTGACGCAACCGGTAAAGGTATCGGTACCAACGATGTGCCCGTTGACGTCTCTGATAGAGATTATTTCCCCCGGGTAATGAGCGGCGAGACAGTGATTACAGATCCCATAATCAGCAAAGCCACCGGAAACCAGGTGATTGCAGTGGTTGCGCCCGTCTATAATGATGAGGACGGTTTACTGGTCGGTTTGGTGGGCGTAACTGTGGAACTGGATTATTTGCAAAAGATTATTCAAGATATGCGCCTGAGTGGTACAGGTTATGGTTTAATACAAGCAGCGGATAATACAACCATTGCCCACCCCGACTCCCAACTTGTAGGCAATAAAAATATACTGGAGTTGGCCGATGGTAAACTAAAACAGTTGCTTGAAAACATGAATAACGGCGAAAAAGGGTTTGGCTATTACATATACCAGGGCACAGATAAAATACTTGCCTATGCCCCGGTTGAATTAACCAGTTGGTCAGTGGCCCAAACAGCCAACGTTGATGATATAATGGCTCCTTTGGACGGCATTAGAAACATGAGCATTGCCGTGACAGCAATTGCCGTTATCATCATGGTGCTTATTGCCACTGCCATTGCCAGTATAATATCAAAACCAATTGTCAGTTTAAGCCGGGCGGCGGAATCCATTGCCACGGGAGACCTGACCCAAAAAATCGAACAATCCCGCAGTCAGGATGAAATCGGTGTTTTAATCAAAGCCTTTAACAAAATGGTGGATAATTTAAAAGAGATGATATACAACATCCAAAACAGTTCCGACCAATTGGCATCCCACAGTGAAGAGTTAGCCGCTACCAGCGAGGAAATAAGTGCCACAGTTGAAGAAGTGGCCAGTACAACCAACGAGGTGGCGGCAACCTCCGCCCAGGGTGCCGAAAATGCCGAGTATGCAATCAGGGAATCCGAGGCGGTGCAGCTTGTCGCCGGACAAGGTAACCAGGCAGTTGAGGAAATAGTAGTCAAAATAGGTGCCATTGCCTCCAAAACCAGTGATGCCTCCGAGGCGGTTCAAAGACTGGGGCAGCAATCAAGCCAAATAGGAGAGATTATTAACACCATTACCGGCATAGCCGAGCAGACCAATCTATTAGCCTTAAATGCTGCCATAGAGGCAGCCCGGGCCGGTGAACACGGGCGCGGTTTTGCAGTTGTGGCGGAAGAAGTACGCAAACTTGCCGAACAGTCCGCCGGTGCCGCGCGTAAAATAACCGGTTTAATAAAAGATATCCAAAGTGGCGTGAACAATGCTGTGGCTGCTATGGAACAAGGGGTGCACGAGGTTGACGAAGGGGTTGCATTATCCCAAACCGCGGGAGCTTCATTGGAGCAGATCATAAAAGCCGTAGAAAAAAATACCCGGGTCATTAACGAGGTGGCGGAGGCTGCAAAACAAGCCAATAACGACACACAGCAGCTTTCTGCGGCCAACGAGCAAATTGCTTCTTCTATACAACAAGTGTCCAGTGCCACCCAGGAACTGGCCAATATCGCCGGCGTATTAAAGCAAACAGTGGACAGGTTTAAAGTATAACTGGAAAATGCAACGGCAATGGAATTCAAAATGGTAGCAACTATTTAAGCCGAATGTGTAAATTAATCACATTCGGCTTTTTCAATAATCATCAAGGCCTGTTTTATTGAATCCCAGCGGTATACCGGCAACCTCTGCTGTAAAGTGATCCAGGGCAAACAAATCACTTTTATCTATTTCACGAATATCTTTTTTACCCAGAGCCCTTACAGCTTCTTTTATTTCTTCATTGCAAGATAAAAGATATTTGGCCAGTGCCTCGGCCCCTTTATCCACATCAAAGCTCCGCCGGTATTTGCCCTTGTACCAAACCAGCTCCGGGGGAGGTTCCCAGGGAAAGGGCTTCAACACCTGGGTATGGCTCATGGCAAACAAAGCAATACTGCCAATATATATGGCATCCGCCCCCAGGGCTATGGCCTTTAAATAATCTCCCGGAGTTACCAGGCCGCCTGATACGATCAGGCTTACTTTATTTTTTAATTGATGCTCTTTAATGAAATTTGCTCCCCTGACCACAGCAAACAAAGTTGGTAAACCAAAATCATCCTGCAGAATAGGTGTTGAACCCTTTGTACCACCATTGCAACCGTCAAGGGTGATAAAATCAACACCGGCTGAACACGCTATCAGCATATCTTCTTCCAGGTATTTACCCGCTGCCAGTTTTACCCCAATGGGTACACCCCGGGTAACTTCCCTCAGGTGCGCCACCAGATGCTTTAATCCATTTCGCTCCCTTATACCGGGGATACTGGCATGCACTACTCCCTTTTCCCCCCAACCAGGGTCCAGCATATTTCTAATCTTCCGGTCAATTTCTTTATTTTCAATGTAATATCCAACTCCGCCGGATGCGCCCTGGCCAATGTGGATTTCAATCATATCCGCCTGTTTTAAAAACCTTTCGGACTTGTTCCACCTGCCCCTGTTATATTGAATAATTAGCTTTTCGGCCGCCTTTCTTTCCTCCGCAAGGAAGGGTCCATCGCCGGTATTAGTTGCTGTCCCGGCCATTGCACTGCCTTTGGCCAGTGCTATTTTAGCTTTGGCGGACAATGCCAGAGCATAGGCCATCCCGGCAATCATGATAGGCATTTCTATTTGTAGAGGTTTTTGGGCGCAAGGCCCTATGGTAACCCTGGTATTTACGGAAGCCCCTTCGCCTGTTGGTAGCCTGTGCAGTTGGGCAAAGTTAAACATAATACCATCGAAGTCGGGTATTTTCTTCGGGCTGCCTAAAGGCCGCTTAATTACCTTCCCTTCCTGGGCCCTCAGGTTGGTCTCCACTATTTTCTGCAGTCCGGTTTTGCGGGAAGCTGAAACAAATTCCCATAAATTTTCCCCGTAGGGATCCACCATTAATCTACGCAGCAGGCCATCGGCTGCCTTATCAATCATTTTTCTGCCTAGCCAAACAGCACCTTTATAGCCTGCAAACCCTAAAGCGGCCGTAAATAACATATTTTTGTGCAAAGGGTTACCTCTGTACATATCCTGGTTCCTTTTAGCTATGGTTGTTAATTATATCTTTTCGAAAAACAAATTATCTATACTGATAGCCGGGAAATTAAACTGGTTAAAGCATGATGATCTATATTTTATACCGGCTTAACTTTTTATAAAGTCCTGCCCGGGAGATCCCCAGCATGGCAGCTGCCCGGTTTTTATTACCACCACAGGCTTCCAGCGCATCCACGATAGCTTCCCGCTCAATATCTTCCACCAGTTTGGCCAGCCCGCCTTCGCGGCTGATGACCTTGTACTTTTGACTGTTATGCAGGTACATGGGCAGATGTTCCTTGCGAATCATATTCCCGTCTATAACATTAAAGGCCCTCTCTATAACATTTTCCAATTCCCGCACATTACCCGGCCAGCGGTGGTTCTTGAAAATCTGAATGACCTCGTTATCGGCCCCCGCCACCTCAAGGCCAAAGATTTCATTAAACCGTTTAATAAAATAATGCATCAGCAAATCGATATCTTCACCCCGCCTGCGCAGGGGCGGAATATTCAGGGTGACGACATTAACCCTGTAATAAAGATCTTCGCGAAACTCCCCGTTAATAATCATCTCTTCAAGATCACGATTGGTGGCGGCAATTACGCGCACATCAACCTTGCGCGGTTTGGTATCTCCGAGACGTTCAATTTCTTTTTCCTGCAACACCCGCAGCAGTTTGGCCTGCATCATCAGGGGCATATCCCCGATTTCATCCAGGAATATTACCCCCTTGTCCGCCAGCTCAAATTTCCCCACATGACCGCCTCGTTTGGCTCCGGTGAATGCCCCTTCCTTGTATCCAAACAACTCCGATTCAAGGAGATTTTCGGGAATAGCGGCACAGTTTACCCGCACAAAAGGTCCGCGGTGGCGACTACTCTCAGCATGGATAGCCCGGGCAAACAGTTCTTTGCCCGTACCGCTTTCCCCTCTGATAAGCACTGTGGAATGGCTTTTGGCTACTTTCTTGACAGTCTCTTTCAGGGCGCTGAAAGCAGGGCTCTGCCCGATAATTTGCTCGCAGGTGAAACGAGTCCGCTGGGCGCGGTCCAGTTCATTCCTGTAATAGTCACGCTGGGTGCGTAATTTTTGTATCTTTTGAGACAGGTCATATAAATCCGATATGGTTTTAAAAGCCACCGTACCCAGCGCACCAACAATTTGGCCATCCTTTTTTATGGGCTTTCTGTTGGCTATGATCTCTTTGCCATTCAAAGTTGTGACATATCCATACTCGGTTTCACCGGTCTCCATCGAGCGAGCGAAAACAGGTTTACAGTGGTAAAGTTCTCTAACATCCATGCCAATTAAATCCTGGGGCTTTTTATTAAAAAAAGATGCATAGGGCTGGTTGACCATGGTAATTTTGTAGTCCCGGTCAATGGCAATAATACCATCATTGGATAGTTCCAACACATTGGCAAGGGTTTCCTGCAGTTCGCAAACAATTTCATTTTTGGTAGTCAGCGTATCAATAATATTTTGAATTTCCGTAACATCCTGAAAAACAGCCACCGCACCTACGATTTTACCATCAATGATGATGGGGTTACGATTGGAAAGGTAAGTGTCGCCATTAAGCACAAACTTGCAACCCAACTGCGGTTTTCCCTCGGACATCACTTCCAACAGCCCGGTACCGGGGAAAAACTTTTCCACATGCCGCCCTATGATTAACCGGGTCGGTAAACCAAGGGTTTTTTCCACCTGACTGTTGCAATAAACAATTATTCCAGCACAGTTAACGGCCACCACAGCATTACTGGAGGAATCAACGATGTCTTCCAGGCTGACAACAACATTCTCCATTTTTAATTTTTTAAGTTTTAATATCGCCAT
Organism: Desulfallas thermosapovorans DSM 6562; assembly: GCF_008124625.1. Lineage (NCBI taxonomy): Bacteria > Bacillati > Bacillota > Clostridia > Eubacteriales > Desulfallaceae > Desulfallas > Desulfallas thermosapovorans. Next base: position 175,731 of record NZ_VNHM01000002.1, on the reverse strand, counting down.
ATTTGCACCAGACCTTCTAGTGTCAAGTTATTTTATACTTTCAATATCTCAAGTCCAAAAACCTGCCGCCCTGAACTGAATTAATCACCGGTAACTCTCCCAATACCAATTGCCTGGTATAAACCAGGCAACCATTGATGGGGCTAAATAAGATCCATTTTTCGCGCCGCCGCCCGCAATTCAGAGCGAAAATCGGGATGTGCTATCGATATCAGCGCCAGTGCCCTTTCCCTGGCTGTTTTACCGCGCAGTTTAGCCACCCCGTATTCGGTGACCACATGATCCACATCATTTTTGGAACAGCTGACCACAGCTCCGTGATGCAACATGGGCACTATTTTGGAGATTTGACCTTTTTTAGCAGTACTATGCAGTGCTATAAATCCCTTACCACCGGGAGAACGCAGGCAACCCCGGGCAAAATCAGTCTGGCCACCGGTGGCACTATACTGCCTGGGGCCAATGGTCTCCGAAGCGCACTGGCCCAGCAGGTCTACTTGCAGGGTGGCGTTTATTGAAACCATTTTATAGTTTTGCCCGATAATATAGGGGTCGTTCACATAAGATACCGGGTACATCTCCACCAGGGGGTTATCGTTCATAAAGTCGTACAGTCTTTTGGTCCCGGCGGCAAAACTGCCTATGATTTTCCCCGGGTGTAACGTCTTTTTGCTTCCTGTTACCGCTCCACTTTCAACCAAATCCACCATGCCGTCTGTTACCATTTCGGTGTGTATGCCCAGGTTCTTTTTACTTTGTAAAGCCTCGGCCACTGCATTGGGCATAGCGCCTATACCAAGCTGGATGGTGGAGCCGTCTTCAACCAGTTCCGCTATGAAGCCCCCGATAATCCGGTCATTTTCCGTTAATGCAGGTATGGGTAACTCGGGTATGGGATTATTATTTTCAACTATATAATCCACTTCGGAGATGTGGATAAGGCTTTCACCCCGGGTCCTGGGCATATTGGGGTTAACCTCCAGTATGATTACCCTGGCCTGCGATGCCGCAGTGGTGGTATAATCCACTGAAACTCCAAAACTGAAATAACCCCTTTCATCCATTGGCGAAACCGTACCCATAAAAACATCGACATCGATATATTTCTGAAAGAAATACGGGTACTCATGAAAGTGCCCCGGCATAAAGTCAGCCCGTCCTTCATTAACGGCCTGCCGGTTGGAACCGCTGGTAAACCAGGACACGTGGCGGAAACTCCTGTTCATTTCCGGTTTTAAGTAACTCGCTTCCCTGATGGGCAACATCTGGTGCACCTTTACATCTTCCAGCTCATGATGCCGCCTGGCCATGGCCTCCAGCAAAGCCGGCGGTTCCCCGCACCCCAGGGGCAGCACAACGTTATCCCCGGATTTTATCACTTGCACTGCTTCCTCCACGGCAACCAACTTGCGCTTATAAAGATCCCAAAGATTTTTTCGCACCTTGGGATAAAAAATCAATTTTTTGTTCTCCGGATATGCAAAAGCAATATCCCGGGATAGATCTATAGACATTTCCTCTCCCCCTTTGTTACAAAAATCTAAATTTTAGAATTATTCATTTGGTTGAGACATTATTAAAGCAATTACCATACCATTTTAGCCCGCAGCTGTAAAATCCACTTCAAACCCTGCACAAGCAGGCAGCCGACAGGACCAATAAAGACTACTTATGGTCTACTTTATAGACGGGAAAGCCCAATAGTTCTGCAAGACTGCATTTGACGCCTACCCGACAAAATCGTCTACCAAGTTGACATCGACAACAAAGTATACTTTATTTTTGAGCAATAAACGGAATTATTCAACAACGCCCCAGCCCGGCTAAAGCAGGCAAATATTGCCCCGGGGTTGGTTATGTGTTAAAATTTCCCCATTATCACGATAAAGGAGCAGCCTTAAATGCATAAACCATCCATTGCCATTATCGGGGCCGGTAAAGTGGGTTCGGCCCTGGGCATTTTGTTACAACAAAAAGGATACGCTGTGGCCGCGGTGGCCAGCCGAACCAGGCAGTCAGCGGAACAACTGGCTCACCGGTTGAACTGTCCTGTACTCACCAACAGGGAAGCCGCCGTTGGAGCGGAGCTGGTATTTATCACCACCCCCGACCGCAGTATCGCACCGGTAGCTGCCGAAATAGCCCAAACGGGCGGTTTTCGCCCGGGGCAGGTAGTGGCACACACCAGTGGCGCTCACGCCGCCAGCGAACTGCAGGGTGTCCGGGAGACAGGTGCCCTGGCGGTTAGTATTCACCCGCTGCAGTCCTTTGCCGAGGTACAGGCCGCCATGACCAACCTGCCTGGGTCATATTTTGCGCTGGAAGGTGACGAAGCTGCCCTGCCCCTGGCCCGGCAAGTAGTGGAAGATTTGAATGGCAAGTGGTTCACTATTTCCGCTGCTGATAAACCGGTTTACCATGCAGCAGCCTGTATCGCTTCCAATTATCTAGTATCACTGATGCACTTTGCCACCGGTTTATACGCCAAATTCGGATTGGGTCCTCAAGAGGCCTTTGAAGCCTTGTATCCCCTGGTGAAGGGTACAGTGGCCAATATAACCAAAGTCGGCCCTGCCGGGGCGCTCACAGGACCGGTAGCCCGGGGAGATGCCACCACCATTGCCGGCCACATGAAAGCTTTTGAGGAACTGGATCCCCGGTTGCGTAATTTATATAGCCTGCTGGGTCAATACACGGTTCAGGTGGCTCTTGAAAAAGGCAGTATAAACCCGGAACAAGGTCGTGAGCTGATGGAAATATTCGCGCCCGAATAAATAATGCCGGTTTGCAAAATAAATTCCATAACCTGATTAACGTACGTATTATTGGCCTTTGGTTCACCTACCGAAGGCCAAATCCAATATAACATGCGAATGGCGAAAATATTTAAACATATTAGTTAATATGTTGACAATATAGTTGTAAAGCAATTATAATAATCACAAATTAACAACGCCGGGGGGCGGGGCATTTGGAAAAAGGTAACAGCATGTTATTACAAATTGAGCAAGGTAAAAGTTTTCTCCAGGAAACCAGACCCGAATTAATTGAAAAATTCAATGCTTTCCATGACACGGTTTTTCAAGACGGAATTCTTTCCACCAAAGAGAAAAGGCTCATCGGCTTGGGCATGGCTCTGGCTTTAAAATGCGATTTCTGTATTGGGATGCACCTGAAAGCTTTAAAGGGACTGAATGCAAGCCTTGAGGAAATACTGGAAGTGTGCAGTGTAGGCATGCTTATGCACGGGGGGCCGGGCATGGCTTACAGCACCCTGATTATAAAGCTTTGGAACGAAATTTAAATTTGGAGGTATTTAAAATGATATGTGCGAAATGCCAGGAAGAAATACCGGCCGGCGAAGAAATGCAATTGCACGGGCAAACCCTGTGTGAAGACTGTTTTATTATTGCTGTCCAGCCGCCCAAAACCTGCGACGTGGCTGCAGTACACAGCGCAGTCACCCACCGCAAACAACTCGGCCAAACCGGAACTGAAGGGTTAACGGAGCTGCAGAAAAAAATATATGAATTCGTAAAAGAAAAGGGCAAGGTTACCCGGCCGGAAATCGCCAGGCATTTTGATTTAAAAGATTGGGAGCTGGAAAGGAATTTTACCGTACTGCGGCATTGTGAACTATTAAAAGGTACCAAAGTGGACAACACCATTTATATCACAACCATGAATTAATGTGTAGTCAGTAGATTAGATATTACAATTAAATGCTTAAAAATCCGCGATAAGTGCACCGCGGATTTTTTGTTTCTCGGTATAGTATAAGAATTATTAAAAAACAATAAAGACATGCTGCTGGGTTCTTTTTTTGTATAAAACGCTTGACATTTATCACATTCAACTAACTTAACCCTTTATTTTTAAGGGAAAAGTGCTTATAATATCAAATATTGACTTGAAAGTGTCATACTTTGGCAAAGCAGATAAGCAATAGCACCAAATGGGTATGAACATGATTAGATATGACGGGCCTTAAATATGAATCACAGCCCCGAAACTGCAATACTCCTGGCATGTACCACATTCAATACAAAGGCTCTTGTTAATGCGATATATGGGGTAGGTTTTTTCTATGGCCTCTACCGGGCATACTGTTATACAGGTATTGCAAAACCGGCAATCCTCTGTAATTTTATACATGCAAACAAAACTCCTATCATTTATTTAACTAAACTAAATTGATATATATAAATAATATATTAACCGTTTACCCCGGTCAATAGAACTTTATTTACCTGAAAACAGTAACGTCCAAAAAATTATTGGGAATGCCGGGTTGGCCAAGCCCGGTAAAATATAATGTTACGGGAGATGGTTTGATGCAAAAAGCACTGAAGTGGTGGGTGCTCTGGTTTGTTTTCCTGGTCCTTTCAGCTTTTTGGGTGCCCTTTAATTTGCTGTCTCATGTCCCCAGAGTAACCGGTGCCTTTTTATTTTGGGGCGTTTTTGCCATTACAGCCATTGTCAGCGTAAGTATAATTGCCGGCAAGTGGAGGGATTAGTTTGAATTCTGTACATATATACTGGTCCATAGCTATATATTTTGCCCTGGGCACTGCAGTGGCCCTTTATGCCCGCAAAGGAATGGGACAAGGTATCGCGGATTTCTTCCTGGCCAACCGTTCCATAGGCGGTATAGTTGCCGCCCTTACCTACAGCGCAACCACCTACAGCGCTTTTATGATGGTGGGCCTGGCCGGGCTTGCCTATGTCGGGGGTGTTGGGGCATGGGGTTTTGAGTTGATATACCTGTCCGGCCTGGTGCTGGTGGCTTTCTTCGGACCCCGGTTCTGGCTGGCGGGTAAACGGTATAACTATATCACCCCCGCCGAACTGCTGGGGGACCGCTATCAAAGCAAAATATTACAAATTGTGGCAGCACTGGCTTCAATAGTTTTTTTAATCCCCTATAGCGCGGTACAATTAATTGGCATAGGCACTTTGCTTGAAGGCATGTCCGGAGGAACAATTCCCTTTATAACGGGACTACTAATTGCCACCGTTATTGCCACCACCTGGGCCTACACGGGCGGGTTCAGGGCAGTGGCGTGGACGGATTCGGTACAGGCATTACTTATGATTACCGTGGCCACCCTTTCGGTGCTGTTCGTGGTATACCGTGCCTTTGACGGTTTTAGCGGCATGATCAGCACTCTGGAGACCGACTATCCCCAGTGGCTGACTGTACCCGGACCGGGATATTTTAATTTCCAAACCTTTATCGGGCTCAGCCTGCCCTGGTTTTTCTTCTCCCTTTCCAACCCGCAGGTCAGCCAGCGACTGTTTGTTCCCCGCTCCCTGACCCATATGCGTACAATGGTGACGGGCTTTATGGTGTTCGGTTTTATTTATACATTAATATCTATTTTATGGGGCTTTTCCGCCCGTATATTAATACCCGACCTGCCCCGGGGCGATATGGCCACGCCCGGGTTACTGGCCTTGCACATAGTTCCCAACGGCATTGCCCTGCTGGTAATGCTGGGAATTACGGCCGCCGCCATATCAACCGTAAACTCCATTATATTAACCCTATCATCAATGGTCTCCCGGGATATTATCGGGCGTCTCAGGCCGGACATCGAGGAAAGCAAGTTGCTGGCGGCGGGTAAATTTTTCATACTGCTGTTTTCCACGGCAGTCTTCCTTTTCGCCACCCTGCGCCTGGGATTGATTGCCGTTCTTTCGGTGGCCTCTTCGGCCGGGTTGCTGGTTACCGTACCGGCAATAGTGGGTGCCTTTTTCTGGCGGAGAGGTACGGCACAGGCTGCGGTGACCAGTATACTGGCGGGCGGCGTTGTCGCCTTTTGGTTCCAGTTCGGCAATATCATGCCCCTGGGCTGGTGGCCGGGTATCTGGAGCGGCATCGTTGCAACGGTGTTATTTGTTACAGTAAGCTTGCTAACCACACCTCCTACAGCCAAAGCCGATGAGTTTATCAGCTTTGTCAACGGAGCATTGAAAGAGAAGAACGCCCTGTAGCGTAAAGCACGGGGACGGCTCTCCTGCTTTCGCTGTCCGCGCTACTCGGTTTTCGACATTTGTAAAAAAATTGCCTGCAGAGAAAAATGGTTATTGACATTGTTTCATAAACGGCTTATTATTTATATATCAAGACAGGCGTCACAAATTAATTCCTGGCAACGCCCAGTTAGGGCGTTTATTTTTTTGAATTATGTTTAAAAGGCCCCTGTTAGCCAAAAGGCTAACAGGGGCCTTTTCAGTCAACCAGTTAGTTGATACAATTGGTATATTTTTTAACTCAAACTTTATCTTTAACGTATTTAAGCAGTCCCCCGGCCAGCAATATTTCTATCTGCCTGCCTGAAAGGCTGTGTTTGACGGGATAAACCTTGCCCCGGGTGACATTGCGCACTTCCATGTTGTTAGCGGCCATTCTTTCCCGGGCATCTTCAATCAGCAGCACATCACCGGGCTTTATATCATCATAATCTTCCTCATTGGCAAATGTAAGGGGCAGCAACCCGAAGTTTACCAGGTTTTGCATATGAATCCGGGCAAATGATTTGGCAATTACTGCCTTGATGCCCAAATACAGCGGTGCTAGCGCGGCATGCTCCCGGCTGGAGCCCTGCCCGTAATTCAAGCCGCCCACGATAATACCGCCCCCGGCATCCAGCGCCCGCCGGGCAAAGGTGGGGTCCACCCGTTCAAAGGCGTGCATGGATATGGCTGGAATGTTGGACCTGAGGGCCAGGATTTTAGCGCCCGCCGGCATTATATGATCTGTGGTGATATTATCCTCTACCTTTAGCAACACCTCACCTTTTATTTCCCCAGGCAAAGGACTGGCCACGGGCAGCGGTTTGATGTTGGGTCCCATCGCCAACTCCAACCCCTCCCGGTTATTAGGCGGGTCGATAATCATCCGGTCATCCACCGGAAATTTTTCTGGCATGGGTATATCAATGGGTTCGCCCAGATCGCGGGGGTCGGTGATCTTACCGGTCAGCGCCGCCGCCGCGGCCGCCTCGCAGCTCACCAAGCATATTTTGGCGTCCACGGTACCGCTGCGTCCTTCAAAGTTGCGGTTGGATGTACGTAATGAAAGCCCTGCAGAACAAGGGGACTGCCCTACCCCCACGCACGGGCCACAGGCACATTCCAATATTCTGGCCCCGGCAGTCACCAGATCGGTTAGCGCACCGTTTGCCGCCAGGCTGCTCAGCACCTGGCGTGATCCGGGCGCTATAACCAGGCTTACCTGGGGATGAACGATTTTCCCTTTTAAAATAGCAGCCACCCGCATCAAGTCTGTGTAGGAAGAGTTGGTACAGCTCCCAATAAACACCTGGTCCACCTTTTGACCGGCCACATCCGCTATTTTAACCACATTATCTGGCATATGCGGCAGGGCAATGAGCGGCTCCAGCTCGTCCAGCCTGATGTCGATAACCTCATCGTATTCGGCGTCCGGATCAGGTAGCAGCTCAACAAAATCAGCGGCTCTATCCTGGGCGGCCAGGAACCTGGCGGTAACTGCATCGCTGGGGAAAATAGACGATGTGGCCCCCAGTTCCGCCCCCATGTTGGTGATGGTGGCCCTTTCGGGAACACTCAAATAGGCTACTCCCGGACCGGTGTATTCCATTACCTTACCAACCCCGCCTTTAACAGTGAGCCGCCGCAATACTTCCAATATAATGTCCTTGGCCGCCACCCAGGGTGCTGGCTTACCGTGCAAGCGAATATTAACCACCCGGGGCATCTTTACGTAAAAGGGATAGCCCGCCATTGCAGTAGCCACATCCAAACCGCCGGCCCCGATGGCCAGCATGCCCAGGCCGCCACCGGTAGGGGTATGACTGTCCGACCCCAGCAGTGTCTTACCCGGCACGCCAAAGCGCTCCAGGTGTACTTGATGGCATATGCCGTTACCCATACGGGAAAACTTTACACCGAATTTGGCGGCGGCACTTTGCAAAAATTTATGGTCATCAGCGTTTTCAAAACCCACCTGCAGGGTATTATGGTCTACATAGCTCACAGAAAGTTCCGTCCGCACGGAAGGAATACCGATAGCTTCAAACTCCAGGTAAGCCATTGTCCCCGTGGCATCCTGGGTGAGGGTCTGATCTATCCTCAACGCAATTTCTTCGCCCGGTGTCATTTCACCTTCCACCAGGTGAGCTGCAATAATTTTTCTAGTCAAATTCTGGCCCATTTTGCCCACTCCCTTTCTAATATCGCCCGGTTTTTTCTACACAGCACGCAATATCGCACGGCGTGCCAATCACGTTGGCCATTATTATATCACCTCAACCCAGTCACTGCACAAAAACGATTATATACCGGACCTGTAAAATTAAATTAATTATGTATTTATGTGCAATGATATAATTATACTGGTTGGTGTGCAAATCACCCATTTTAGTGTTCCACACGGGTCATTAAAATCCTTTCGCAGGCACCACTTACTTGTCGAAATAAAGCATACCCCCGCCCCGGCTCATCCGAAAAACTTCGAGGACAACACAATGCTCCGGCGTTTCTGAATTCCTTTCCAAGCCTTTTCATCCGAAATAGCATTAGATAATTTTCATCTTCCGCTGGTGCCTGACCCCACAAAAAAAAACCGGGCACAACCCGGCTCAACAGTTTTCCCTAATCCTTCATTTGCTTGGCCAGAAAAGCTGCCGCGGTTTCGGCCAGTTTATTTTCCAGATTGCCCATTGGGGCTTCTTCACTGGAAGTAATAATCACGGCTCCAATGGGATTTCCATTGGTTACAATGGGGGCGACAACACTGTTCTTAAATGTTACCCTTTCATCTTCAGTTAAACTATGTTCTTCATCCAGAATTTTAGTTTGGCCGCTGCCTATAACATCCTCCAGCAAGGTACCTATCGATTTCTTTAACAGGTCCTTTTTGAACCCTCCCGAGACAGCAATGATTTCATCACGGTCGGCTATACAGACGATATAGCCTATAGCCTCATGAAGTGAATCTGCATATTCCTTGGCGTATTGTCCCAAGTCCGTAATAGGGGAGTATTTCTTTAATATTACTTCCCCCTCCCTATCCACATATATCTCCAGCGGTTCACCGTCCCGTATCCTCATTGTGCGCCTGATTTCTTTGGGAATTACCACCCGGCCCAAATCATCTATTCTTCTGACAATACCCGTAGCTTTCATATGATCCCCCTCTTGAATGGAATATTATATTTCGCATATTAGTAGTTTAGTTTTTTCCCGATTAAACTTATCATTAGTAGAAAAATATGAAAGTATGTGAGTAAAAAGAATCCATTCCTTAAAATTCCAGACAACAACGCCCCGTTCACAGTTGGGGCAGTGGTTGTGTATTCTTTTTGATTTGCAGGTTCTTTTTTGCTCCAGCTTCCAAGAATTCGATAAAACAGGTCACCAGTTGGGGGTCAAACTGGATCCCGGCATATTTTTCAAGCTCCGCGCAAGCCTGCTCATGGGACAATGTTTTTCGGTAAGGGCGGTAACTTACCATGGCGTTATATGCGCAGGCAATTGATAGAATGCGACACTCCACAGGTATTTCTTTCCCCTTCAAACCAAGGGGATAACCTGTGCCGTCCCACCATTCATGATGCTTTAATATCCAGTCGGCTATGGGCATAAGGTCGGGTGTGGACAGTGCCAGGCGGTGACCGATTTCACAGTGCCGCCGCATTTGAGCCATCTCATCTGGATTTAGCGGGCCCGGCTTAAAGATTATATCTTCCGGTAAACCCACCTTGCCGATGTCACAAAACTGAGCCAGCATTTTTAGCCCGGCCACACTGGATTCAGGTAAACCGACACTGACAGCAAATAAGCTTACCAATTCTTTAAACCGAGTCATCTGTTCCGTGGTGGCAAAATCCTTTGCTTTCATTGTTGCCAGCAGTGTTTGAACAATGGTACCACGGGCGTGCTGGCTATGATGTAATTTCTCCCGGTACATATTATTATCGGCCTCTTTATACAAGTCGATCATTTTTTTAGAGGCCCCGCGCCGTGCGGCAAAACCAATGGATATGCTCAAAGGGAGGTCAGGGTTGGCTGTGTTATGTTTGGCGACAGCCGCTTTAATTCTACGACTGGCCCTTTCCACCACTTCAATGTCACCATTCGGAAGCAATATGGCGAATTCATCACCCCCGATTCTAGCCACCATATCGTCCCCCCTGAAACAATTTTTTAGTATATCAGCGGCAACTATTATTAATGTATCCCCTTGATCGTGTCCTAAAGTGTCATTAATTAGTTTTAAACCATCCAAATCACACAGTATGATACCGGCCGATACATTACGCCCGGCCTCCATACGGCGCATTTCCTGCTCGAAATAGGTACGGTTGTATAAGCCGGTAACCGGGTCATGCAGGCTTAGAGAACGCAATTGCTCCAACTGATTTTTGTAGTGGGTGATTTCTTGTCCGAAAACATAATAAACATTCTTTTCGGTTAACTTGACCGGTATAATATTCAGCAGCATTGTTTTAACTTTACCACCCGCCGGATAATCGATCTCCACTGGTTCTAAATCGGCAAGGTTTTCTTGTTGCAGCATGTACAGTTTAAAACCGGCTGGTAATAAAAGATCATTATAACTACCGGCCAGCAGTTCTTGTTTTTCACACCCCAAAAACTCCAAGGCCGCCCGGTTGGCATCAACACAGCGGCCATCATGTTCAAACACGAATACAGGACTTAAAGCATTGTTGAATAACGTGTTCAATAATAACTGTTCTCCCTGTAACTCCCCTTGCACTGGTTTTAATTTCTGACGCCGGTTCGCAGCATTTCCCCATTGATAACCCAAAAATAATCCGGACAAACACGACATTATCAGTAAGACAGTTACCCACCAATTATTTTGCAACCAGTGATAAATATTGTTAACCAGAGCAATATCATGTTTAGCTAATACTAAACAGCTAAATACGGCAATGGTTACTCCCGCGTAACCCAAACCTTTCATATTAACCAATGGTCTGTCTCGCCCCCAAAAAACAACCCAAACAAATAAACCTCTTATTCCCCGGCAATTTCTTAGCTGATTAGCTGTTTTGTAATTCCACATGTATTACTAAAAACCTTCCATCTCTGGTGACCTTTTTCCTATATTTATGCCCTTGAGAACTAATCAGATCTTTCAAGTGCAATATAAGATTATTTATTATTTTATGAAAATTCGTTTATAAAAGGAATGTTAACAACCGGGATACTATTTACTTGTTATATCAGTTGATATATCATTGTTATGAAAGCAAGTATATAATTAAAAGCCTGACATCGTTAGACCGCAGGCCATCCTGCAGGAGGTAAAATTAAATGTTTTTTAAAAAAAGGGATATTTTTTTGGAAACTCTGATTTTAAGCGCCAACAATTTAAAAGCAGCAAGCAGTTTATTTCGGGAGGAGATTAATGATTTACAAGATGTTGAATCGTATGCGGAAAGAATAAAAGTTCTCGAGGATAAAGGGGACGAGCTAACCCATAAGATTATCCACGCCTTAAATAAAACTTTTATTACACCCCTTGAAAGAGAAGATATCCTTGGCCTTGCCTTAAAACTGGATGACGTTGTAGATGGTATTGAGGCATGCGCAGACCGGATGGAACTGTACAAAGTAACCGAGGCTGACGATTATATAAAATTGTTTGTTCAAATGATTGTAAATTGCGCGGAAGAAATTGAGATTGCCCTTAGACTGCTGGAACAAAAAAAAGTAAAGCAAATGTTACGGCACATATACAGAATTAATGAACTGGAAAATGAGGCCGATCAACTTTTGAGGGAATCTATTCAGGATTTATTTATCGAATATAACGATCCCATTATAATTATCAAGAAAAAAGATATATATGAAATGCTCGAGGGTATAACCGACGCTTGCGAAGATGTAGCCGATATACTGGAAGCACTGCTAATGCGCAATTCATAAGGAGAAAGGTTATGGATCTAACCATTTTGTTAGTTTGTGTTGTTGTTATGGCCCTTTCCTTTGACTTTATAAACGGCTTTCATGATACCGCCAATGCTATTGCCACTTCGGTATCTACAAAGGCCTTAACTCCAAGGACTGCTATAGTTTTAGCTTCCATAATGAATTTAATTGGTGCACTTACCTTTACCGGCGTGGCCAAAACCATTGGCGGTCAAATTGCCGATCCCTTTAAACTGGAAAACGGTTTGGCCATTGTTATAGCAGCTTTAATTGCAGCCATTGCTTGGAACCTTATAACATGGTATTACGGTATACCAAGCAGTTCTTCCCATGCCCTGATCGGCTCTTTGGCGGGTTCAGCCTTTGCTGCCGCAGGTTTAGCCGGGGTTAATTTAAAAGGTTTTATAACAATTATCCAAGCCCTTATATTATCTCCCTTTTTGGCCTTTGCCGTTGGCTATGTCATTATGTCGGTACTCAGGTTTATTTTTAAAAATGCCAACCCCCACATTGTCAATCGCGGTTTTAGAACAATGCAAGTGATCACCGCAGCATTTCAGGCATTTAGCCACGGCACCAATGATGCCCAAAAATCCATGGGCATTATCACCTTTGCTTTAATTGCCGGTGGATTACACCAAACACTGGATATACCCTTTTGGGTCAAACTGTCATGCGCCGTGGCCATGGCGCTGGGAACATCAGTGGGCGGTTGGAGAATCATCAAAACCGTAGGCACCAAAATCATCAAATTGCAGCCAATCAGTGGTTTTGCCTCTGATTTTACATCAGCATCGGTAATTATCACCGCCACCGCCTTGGGTCAACCAGTAAGCACCACCCATGTAATATCCTCTGCCATTATGGGCGTTGGTTCGGCAAAAAGTGTCCATTCAGTTAAATGGGGGACGGCACAAAGAATGGTCACTGCCTGGCTTATCACATTGCCTATTACCGCTATACTGGCGGGACTAATATACTTGATTGTTTCTTTTATTACTCGCACCATTTGACTTTTATACCACAAAAAATATTATTTTTATAAAAAGCAATGCCTCCGGGAATTAAAACCTTGGAGGCATTTTTTTGGTTATGTATTCTCTTTTTTTGCGTTACCGGGCTATTAATTCAAACTGCCGCTTAATTTTGACCATTCACGAGCGATTTGTGGCGAATTTTTATCCCAAGAATACACATATTAAAATTTACAATAATTAAAAGGATGTGCAAAATATGTACAATAAACCTCAAATTAATGTATTTTCCCCTTATACAAGCGGGGATAAGGTTCAAAAAATTGCCCAAATATGCAACGAAGAGAATATGGATTGGCGTCATTTGCTGGACATCGGCACTTCTAAATTGTTGAGGTCCCTGTTAGATGAAAATGATTTGGAGGATCACATCAGGTACTCCAAGTGCCGTAATTATGCTGATGAGGCTGTACAGTATTTGAACGATAAAATAGGAAACGACAGGCTTCGTTTTCGGGGGATCGCATACCTGTTAAAGTCGATGTGCGGCACCATGTTTCAGGTAGGATATAACACTCCCTGTTTTATGGAACCTGAGTTGCAAACCAATTTCTTTACGCCTGTGTCGTCTTCGATAAGCCTGGAATCCTTTTCCCGATACTGCCTGGAAAACGAGATAACTGCCCTTGAACTGCTGGATGTTGGACTGTCTCTTTATGGTGTAGAAGAGGTCACCGCCGATTATTCTCCCCTGCGGGAAATTGCCATGCTTGATGCTGACAGGATCGGCAGTGGGGCTCAAGCCGGAAAGATGTTAAACGGCTATTTAAAATATATTGGGGCCTCTGTACTGGATAGAGTGATAGTCATTTTAATGATGACTAAAGCCGGTACGGTAAACTTATTAGGTGTTTGCGGAAAAGAGTATAGTGGGGATTGTCATTGCGAAGGTCATTAAAGTATAAAGCCAAAATTGTCGAACGGATCAAAATAAGCAGTGACCCCATATTATTTAATTTGAACCATGGTGAATTTTTACAGTCTGTTCAAAAAAAGCATGCATAATAAACATCCCCGGTGATGCCAGGTATTAAAAGGTTTTATTAAAATCTTTTTTAATACCTGGCATCAAAGCTTGTTTTTCGATAAATTTTCTAAATCTTTTCCAAGAGCATCTTGGGTAACCTATCAGATATTTCGCATTTCTCCTGGTTGCTTAAACGATATTTGGTCAACATATGGCATAGACTCGCCTCAACATAAGTCTACAAAAATAACAAAAAATTATGAAGGTTGGCCTATTACAGGAAGGAAAATAACCTTGTAAACAGAATATTTTTTATAATTGATTAACCTTGAATAATTAATTATAAAGGAGTGATGAGATAACATATCAAAACATTGACTAACCATTAGGTATTTATGTATTAATTTAGGAGGGGAAGAATATTGCGTCAATCAAAATGGTTTTTGTTTTTATTAGTGGCTGTAATGGGTTTGGCCCTTTTAGTAAGCGGTTGTGGGGGCACAAACGAACAGGCCGGAGGTGCCGGTGACGATAAAGTAGTTAAAATCGGTCTAATGACACCCCTGCAAGGTGATGTGAAAACTTATGGTGAATCAGTACAAAAGGGCTTTGAGCTGGCCCTGGAAGAAGCAAACTACAAAGCCGGAGATTACACCATTGAAAAAGTAGTGGCTGATGACCGCAATGATGCCACCGAAGCCACCAACGTGGCCACCAAGCTCATCGACCAGGATCAGGTGGATGCCATTGTAGGGTCAGTCACCTCCAAGTGCACCATTCCGGCCTCATCCATGGCCCAGGCCAAGGGGGTAGTGATGATTTCCCCCACGGGTACAGCCGCCAAAGTAACCATGGATCCGGAACGTAAAGATTACGTTTTTCGGGCCTGTTTCATCGACCCATTCCAGGGTACCGTGGCAGCCAAGTTTGCAGTGGATGAGTTACAAGCTAAAACCGCCGCCATCATGTTCGACCAGGGTAATGATTACACTGTAGGCCTGTCCCAGGCTTTCAAGGAAGAGTTTGAAAAAGCAGGCGGCCAAATTGTTGCCGAAGAGGCTTATGCCAAAGAAGATGTTGACTTCTCCGCAGTATTGACAAATATTTCTAAACAAAAGCCGGACATTTTGTACCTTCCCGACTACTACCAAAAAGTCAGCTTGATCGGCAAGCAAGCTCGGGATAAAGGCATTACCGCCGTTTTCCTGGGCGGTGACGGCTGGGATTCCAGCGATCTGGACTTTGCCACCATGGATGGCGGTTATTTCACCGCCCATTATTCCTCTGACGACCCGCGCCCGGAAGTAGCAAACTGGGTCACCAAGTACAAAGAAAAATACAACACCGAACCGGATTCCTTCGCCACTCTGGCTTATGACGCCACCAAGTTGTTGTTAAAGGCCATTGAAGATGCAAATTCCAATGACCCGGCCAAAATTAAAGATGCCATGCAGGCCATTAAAGATTTCCCGGTGGTCTCCGGCAACATTACCTTCGATGCTGACGGCAACCCTGTAAAATCCGCCGCTATCCTCCAAGTTCAAAAGGATGGTAGCTATAAGTTCGTTACCAACGTTCAACCTTAATTAATTCATAAACCGGGGGTCACTCCCCCGGTATGTCGTTTTTTGGGAGGATAGAGGATATGGAGTTTTTTCTAGAACAGGTGATCAACGGTATCCAGCTGGGTTTGGTTTATGCTCTAATCGCCCTTGGCTATACCATGGTGTACGGTATTGTAAAGTTAATAAATTTCGCCCACGGCGATGTGTTCATGGTGGGCGCGTTCGTGGGCTATTTCGGATTCACTTACTGGGGACTGCCATGGCCCTTGGCCATTATAGTGGCCATGGTGTTCTGCGCAATTTTGGGAATGGTGATTGAACGTATCGCTTACCGTCCACTGCGCTATGCACCCCGTATGATTGCCTTGATCAGCGCCATCGGCGTATCCTTTTTCCTGGAGTACTTTTGTTCCCTTAAATTTATGTTCGGACCCAACTACCGGGTAGTACAACGCCCGCTGCCCGAAATAAGCTGGCAAATTGGCGGTGTTACCATTACCAATATTCAATTACTAATCCTGGTGACCGTAATATGTATGCTAATCTTATTACTCTGGATTGTACACCGCACTAAAATTGGCGCGGCCATGCGTACTGTATCCTTTGACCACGACGCCGCACGACTGATGGGCGTCAACGTGGACCGCACCATTTCATTCACCTTTGCCCTTGGCTCGGCTATGGCGGCAATGGGCGGCGTGTTGTATGCTATAGCTTACCCGCAGATCCAGCCATTTATGGGTATTATGCCCGGTTTAAAAGCTTTTACCGCTGCGGTGCTGGGTGGTATCGGCCTTATCCCCGGTGCCGTGTTAGGAGCATTAATCATGGGCCAGGTGGAAACAATGACGGTTGCATTCATTTCCTCCCAGTTGCGCGATGCCATTGCCTTCGCTATTCTTATTATTGTGCTGTTATTTAAGCCGACGGGCATCCTCGGACGAACTGAAACAGAAAAGGTTTAAAAGGCGGTATTGTATATGGGAAGTAAAAATAAGCATTTAATTAGTTCAATTGCCGGTGTAATAATTTTCTATGTTTTAGTTAAAGCCGCCATTGTGACGGGTTTGTTAAACCCTTACTGGCAACGAGTTTTAGACCAGAGTATGATTTACGTCATCGGCGCCCTGGGTTTGAGCCTGATTTTTGGTTTTACAGGACAGTTTTCCATCGGCCACGCGGCATTTTACGGTTTGGGAGCATACAGCGCCGGCTTAACCGGTAAGATGCTGGGCACGGGTGGCATCCCCTCCTTTTTGCTGGCGCTGCTGGTGGGTACGCTGTTTACCGCCCTGGTGGCATATTTAATCGGCAAACCCGTACTAAGGCTGCAATCGGACTACCTGGGTATCGCCACCCTGGGCTTCGGTGTGATCGTCAAGGTTGCTCTGGATAACGGCAACCGCCTGATTCCGGAGTTGGGCGGTGCCACCGGTATGACCGGCGTGCCCCAGGTGGCCACCTTTGAATGGGTGTTATTGTTTACCCTGCTGGCGATTATTATTTCCCGTAATTTTTTACATTCCACCTATGGACGGGTCTGTACTTCCATCAGGGAAGACGAAATTGCCACCAAGGCAGTGGGCATCAACCCGGCCAAATATAAAATGCTGGTATTTGTATTCGGTTGTGCCCTGGCCGGGCTGGCCGGTGCCATCTATGCCCACCGGTACCCGTTTTTACACCCCAGCAGCTTTGATTTTTTACAATCCTTCAACTTCCTAATTATTGTAGTGGCCGGGGGCATGGGTAGCCTCACGGGCACAGTGGTCACCGCCGTTGGCTGGGTGTTCCTGCAGGAAGGGTTGCGATTCATGCTGGGCGAGGCGTTCATGGACTGGCGCGGAGTTATTTACGCGTTGCTACTGATTATTCTTGTTCTGGTGCGCCGGCAAGGGCTGTTCGGTAATAAGGAAATTGGCTTTTTAACACCGCAGGCCGTGCTGACAAAGGGGGGTAAGCAAAATGTCACTTCTCAAAGTTAGTAACCTGTGCAAGTCCTTCGGCGGGCTACAAGCCGTCAACCATTTCGATCTGACCCTTGAGCCGGGTGAAGTGGTCGGCCTGATCGGTCCCAACGGGGCTGGTAAAACCACGGTATTTAATTTAATTACCGGTCATTTTCCCCCCACCTCAGGAGAGATAATCTTTGAAGGACACAGTTTGGTAAACAAAGCCCCCTACGATATTTGCAACACCGGCATTGCCAGGACATTCCAGAATATCCGGCTTTTTAAGAATAATACTGTGCTGGATAATGTGCGAGCCGCCTTTCACTCCACAACGAACTATGGACTCCTGGGGGCAGTTTTCCGTACTCCCAGGTTCCGGTCCGAGGAGAAAAGAATTACCGGTGCGGCCATGAACCTGCTGGAAATTTTAAATTTAGCCGACCGGGCCAATGATACTGCAGCCAGCCTGCCTTACGGGGATCAGCGTCGGCTGGAAATAGCCAGGGCTCTGGCCAGCAACCCCAAGCTTTTGCTGCTGGATGAACCCGCCGCCGGCATGAACCCTTCCGAGGTGGTAAACCTGGTACAGCTGATCAAAAACGTTAAAGCTCAATTCAACCTTACAGTGCTGGTCATCGAACACCAGATGGGACTGGTGAGGAACCTCTGTGAGCGGGTGGTGGTCATGGACTTCGGCCAGGTGATTGCCGCCGGGCTACCGGAAGATATAAGAAAAGATCCAAAGGTATTGGAAGCATACCTGGGCAAGGGGGCGTCGGCCTGATGCTGGAAGTTAAAGATCTGGAAGTTTACTACGGTTTGATCAAAGCCCTGCACGGGGTATCTTTTGAAGTAAAACAAGGTGAAATTGTGACCCTGATTGGGGCCAACGGAGCGGGCAAAAGCACTACATTGCGTACCATCTCGTCGCTGATAAAACCCAAAACAGGCACCATCACCTTCCAGGGACAGGATATTACCGGCAAGGCTCCACATACAATAGTAGCTCAGGGGCTTTCCCACGTACCCGAAGGGCGCAAAGTAATCGGCGACATGACGGTGCTGGAGAATTTGCGTATGGGTGCCTTTACAAGGGGGGACAAGGGAGAAATTGCCGCCTCACTGGATGAAGTATTTGCCCGGTTCCCCCGTCTAAAGGAGCGTGCCAACCAGCTTGCCGGCACCCTCTCGGGCGGTGAACAGCAAATGCTGGCCATTGGCCGGGGCATTATGTCCAAGCCCAAACTGCTGCTGCTGGATGAACCATCCATGGGCCTTTCCCCCAAGCTGGTGGAAGAGATATTCTCCATCATTTCCACCATCAACAGCCAGGGTACCACCATATTACTGGTGGAACAAAACGCATTTATGGCCCTTCAGGTGGCTCACCGGGCCTATGTACTGGAAACAGGCCGGGTGGTACTGTCCGGGGACGCCAAGAAACTACAGAAGGATGAAAAGGTTCGCTCGGCCTATTTGGGTGAATAATCTGTTCTACAATAATAAAGATTTACGAACCAGGGGAACCGTCCCCCTGGTTCACTTATTTGTTTTACTGCTTCTTGCAGCTACTTCCTCAACCACCGGGCATGTCGGCCAGGCACCGTAGAGTCAAACATACCTTCACTTTTTACACGGCCAGTAATACATGGCCGGCCGGCTTACGTTTGGACAGGTTGCTTCTATATCCTGTATGGAGAATGTTCAAGCACTCGTGCCTTCCTTAGCCTCATCCATACGGTGCCCCTGGTAGCTCAAACGGGTAGCAGCGATGTAACAGCTTGTTCAAACCTGAATAGGGGCGCAAAAAAAGCGCAGGGGATAGGGTTCACCTGCGCTTTTTTGCCGCTGTTCTTGCCGGGACGTGACGAGACGATCGTTATGCGATGATTATGTTCGATTAATGAGATATTGTAGATTTATTATTATACTTAACTGGTTATTAATAAAGGTGAAATTCAAGATATAGCCAGAAGGATGTTGACCAATCAACTTTCTTGCAAGACCTAAGTGGGGGCAGCCAGCCTATAAAAATAAAAAAGTTAACGCACCCACCGAAAACGGGGTGCATTAACTGGCATATCAAGTGGTGCCGGAGACCGGAATCGAACCGGTACGATCATTGCTGATCGAGGGATTTTAAGTCCCTTGCGTCTGCCAGTTCCGCCACTCCGGCAACTTTCGTGAAACAAGTATAATTATATTTTAAATCCGGCCGTATGTCAATTGGAATATTACACCGTAATATATATTTTACTCGCAAAATTATTAAAAGGAAAGTCTTTGCCACGTGTTAAATATACATATCGATAAAGGAAGTGTGCGAAAGGGAGTGAATGCCCATGTTAAAACTACTGGCCGCCCTTACGGCTATAATCACCATCATTACCGCCGTGTTGGGGTTGGCCGCTTACGCGGGGATTGCGGGTGCAGATAGATATCATTTAATAGCAGGCCTCTTAACCCTGGCCACGGTACTGGCCGCCGCGCACCAGCTGTATCACGGCAGAACAAGCGGGAGATAACCGCACCGCTTGTATATTGCATGCTACAGGTTAAAATGATATTCTAATATGGAATATTACAGGAATTGAGGTGAGGCGCCCTTGCCCAACCCGAATCCCATAGGGATTTTTGATTCGGGTGTGGGAGGTATATCGGTATTGAAGGAAATCCGCCGCCTGCTGCCCGGTGAAGACTTTCTTTATTTTGCCGATTCCGCCCATTGTCCATATGGAGTAAAACCACCGGAAAACATACGTCGCCGAATAACTAAAATCACCGAATTCTTAATAGGCTCCGGAGCAAAAGTTATAGTCGCCGCGTGCAATACCGCCTCTATAGCAGGTTTGGATTATTTACGCCGGCATTTTTCAATACCCATTGTGGGCATGGAACCCGCCATCAAACCTGCCGCCGAGATAACCCGCAACGGCAAAGTAGGTGTCCTGGCCACAGGTGTCACCATTAACGGAGAACGGTTTAATTCCCTTTTAACCCGTTTTGCAGGCGACATAGAGGTCATTAATGTACCCTGCCCCGGTCTGGTGGAGCAGGTGGAGATGGGACTCTTAAACGCCCCGGAAACAGCCGAATTACTGCACAAGTTTCTTAACCCGCTCATTAAAAGCGCCGTGGATACCGTGGTATTGGGCTGCACCCATTATCCCTTCTTGCGCCCCCTGGTGGAGTCCATAATGGGACCCGAGGTAAAGGTAATCGATACCGGCTGCGCTGTGGCCAAAAGAGTACACCAGGTTTTACAATCGGAAGACTTGCTGGCAGAGTCTGCCGCCATAGGTACGGGTATCTTTTATACCAGCGGCAACCCGAAGGAGGTTGGCCAGATAATCAGGCGTTTATGGGACCAACCCGATATAACAGTGGAATACATAGATATATAAACCTGAGCCCGGTTTGTCATAACCAGGGCTTATTTTTTTATTCGATAACCTTCCCTTCAATGTCTATGGTTTCTCCCACCCAGGTTTCATCGTGATGCTTTTCATAATAGTTTGCAGCAATACCCCCGATCTTTCGACAGACAAAGTAGTTAACTGAACCCGAGATGATGGCCCCTAAAAAGGGAATCACTTTCAGCACCGATCGCTGGGAGGCCCTGATACCCAGAGATACAAGCACCTCCCGTACCAATCGTGTAAAGAATTGATTATTCATTTGCTGCACCGCTGATTTGCCGATGGTTTTACCGGCTGCATCCGCACCAACCGCTGAAGCCATTACCCATAACGCTTCCCTGGACACCCTGGACAGGTTTAAATCGCGCCCGTATACAGCGGACATTTCCAAAATCATCTCTGCAGTAAAGTATCCCACCGCCGCCATATCCAGTGCCGTGCCGCCCACCAGGGTTACAAGCGTGCCAACAACCGGCACGGCGGCGGGTAAAGCGGTAATCGCACCACTGGCCGCACACAACCTGCTCTTACGGGCAATAATTAGTTCGCATAACTCCCGGTTGGTCAGGTCCGGGTGTTGCCTGCGTAATTTTTCCACACTACGACGTACATCTTCTTTATTTATCATAGCAAAGGGATTAAATAGCATATTTTAGCTCCATACTTAAACTGACATTTTTTTTCGCAATTTGTGATTCCGCTTGAGTAAAAAACCGTGTACTGGACTATATTTACTTATTATGGTAATATTGTAATAATTAAACAAAATAAATACGGGAGGCTTACCCTTGCGCTTTAATAAAACTGCTTTATATGCGTTGTTAACGGTGTTGCTGCTAACCGGCGCCGCAGGTATCAGTGAACCGCTTAAAAAAAACTCCTCCGCGGTACCTGATTACTCACCGCTGCAAGAACAAATCGCCGGTTACCTGGATAAACAACCCGGTGTTTACGGGCTTTACTTCATTGATATAAATTCGGGCCGGGGGTTTGGGTATAACTCCCGTACAGTCTTTCATGCCGCCAGCACCTTTAAGGTACCTATGAATCTATACCTTTACCGCGCGGCGGACCAGGGGCAGTTAAATTTGTCCGAGCGGCTGTTTTTCAGGGACAAGCACCTTGAAGGTGGCACCGGAATACTGCAAAACCAACCGCCCGGAGAAAGTTATACCATAGCCCAACTGGCCGATTACTCCATACTCTACAGCGATAACGTGGCCACTAATATTTTATTGGATCGCCTGGGCAAGGAAAATGTAAAAGAATTTATGCGCTCCCTGGGTGGACAGGTGGTGGACAATGAACAAAACATCACCTGCCCCCGTGATTTAGCGCTGTACATGCAGGAGGTACTGCGCTTGGCCCGGCAACCGGCAGGGGAAAAGCTGTTGGAAAACCTGTTTGACAATAAGCTCAAAGACCGCATCCCCGCGCCTCTGCCTCCGGATATAAAGGTGGCCAATAAAATAGGTACCTGGCCTCCATCTGAAACGTATAATGATGTCGCCTACGTTGCCCATCCTAAACAGCCCTATATACTAGTGGTTACCAGCAAAGAAACACCCGGTTATAGGGAAGCTGTGGCGGTCATCCGTCATCTTTCTGAATTAGTATACCGGTATCAAACCAGTGCAGCAATCTGACTGGCTTATATTGTTTAATCCACACTTAGCCCTTGATTATCAGTGAATTTTATGCTATTATAGTTTCTGTTCATTAAATTGTACAGGGGCGTGTAGCTCAGCGGGAGAGCATTGCGTTCGCAACGCAGGGGTCGGGGGTTCGAATCCCCTCTCGTCCACCAAAAAGGCCGTCAGGCCTTTTATTTTTTATTCATCATAACACATTTTTTAATTTAGTTCACCAGCCCCGTCCTGCCAGTTACTGCACAGGCTAACAACATAATAATCAAATAGTTTTCTATGTAAATACCGGTCATCTGTCGGATAAAATACCTGCCTTTGTCACTTGTTTGACAGATAAAACCCTGTTTTTACATATATAATAGCAGTGACAAGATACTCCCAAGTTTTTAAATGATACTCCTCTTCCAACGCTCCTTCTAGGGGGCGTTATTTTTTTAGCCCAGTGCTTGTCAAATTGTAAGCACTGGGCTAAAATGGGGGTTAAAAACATACCGGGAGGTTTTTTATGTACTGGGAAAAAAAAGGCCCCGAAAATACCGATGCGACCATAAAGGCCGCACTGGAAAGGGCTAACCAAAGAAATATCAATTACCTCGTCGTAGCGTCCAGCAGCGGGGATACCGCCCGCAAATTAATTGATTGCGGCCGCCGGGTGGTATGTGTCAGCTACCATGTGGGCTTTGACAACCCGGGCAGCAGGCGCATGAGTGACGAAGTTCTGGCCGAGCTCAATCAAAAGGGCATCCAGGTATTATTTACCACCCACCTGTTGGCCGGAGTGGACCGGGCCATCCGCAATAAATTCGGTGGTGTTTACCCCTCCGAAATTATGGCCCAAACCCTGCGCATGCTGGGCCAGGGGGTTAAAGTATGTGTGGAGATTAGTGGCATGGCACTGGATGCCGGGCTAATTCCATATGGGGAAGAAATCATTGCCATCGGCGGAACGGGCAAAGGCGCCGATACCGCTGCGGTCATTGCGCCCGCCCATTCCAACCACTTCTTTGATACCAAGGTAAAGGAGATTATCTGCAAACCCAGGGAGTTCTAAATACTACCTATGCTCCTGGAGCAGCTTTTCTTCGTCCATATCCATAACGCCGGCTTCCTGGAAAGTAACCATTTCATCCAATACCCGGCAGGCAGCGTCAATAATATGCATAGCCAGGGCTGCTCCGGTTCCTTCTCCCAAACGCATCCCCATGTGTAGCAAGGGGGTCAGCCCTAAGAGTTCAAGCATTAACCCGTGACCGGGCTCACCGGACAAGTGAGAAGCCAGCATATAATTTTTGGACTCGGGCTTTATGGCAGCGGCAATTAGAGCAGCCGCCCCGGTAATAAACCCGTCAACCACTACCGGCACTCGATTAGCTGCACAACCCAGCACTACTCCGGCCAGGCCGGCTATTTCCAAGCCACCCACTTTGGCCAGAACATCCACGCCGTCAGCCGGATCAGGACGATTTATTTCCAAGGCCCGGGTTATAGCCCGGCGCTTCTTATCCAGCACCTCGTCATTGATCATGGTTCCCCGGCCGGTTACATCATTGACGGAATACCCACCCAGCACAGCTAAAATGGCACTGCTGGGTGTAGTATTGCCTATACCCATATCACCCAGAGCCAGCAGTGTGGCACCCCGTTCTATTTCGGCCCGGGCCACTTCAATACCCACTTCCAGCGCCGCCACAGCCTCATCCCGGGTCATGGCCGGCCCGGCGGCAATGTTACCGGTGCCCGCCTTGACCCGGCGCTTTAATACCCCGGGTATATCTACATCGGCCGCAACACCCACGTCCACCACCGTAATGGAAGCTCCGGCATGCCGGGCCAGCACTCCGATACCGGCCACCCCATTGATAAAAGCGGGCAACATTTGCCAGGTCACATCCCGGGGCGCTGCGCTTACCCCTTCATCCGTCACACCGTGATCACCGGCCATTACTATAACAGCCCGTTTACCAATACGCGGGCGCGGCTGGCCCAATATACCGGCCAGTTTCAGGGCTATCTGCTCCAATTGACCCAGGCTGCCCGGGGGCTTGATTAAGCTATCCATCCGCTCCTTTGCTTGGGCCATGGCCACATCATCCAGCATCCCAATCTTGTTGACGGTTTCAGTCAGCAGCATAAAAAAACCTCCTGTAAATAAATTTTTACTATGCCCGGTAGAGATAAAAAAGTTCACAGCCATACAAGGCCGTGAACTTTACCATCATCCACCGATATACCCTTTCATTAATAAGAGTCTACCGCACAGCAGGCAGGTCTCCTGGCTTCCGGATCGACACCTAAAGCGCCGCCTTCCCGGCGATACATCACCAGTGGCTATAAATGGCGCGGGCTACCCGGTTACAGTGGCGGGACCGCCCGGGAATTGCACCCGGTTCCCTATTCTCCCTTTTCCCAAAGGGCACCTGCTGTGGTATTCAATTGTATGAAATATATCCTAATTCACCTGGGCCCTATTATAGGGTCAATCATAACCCATATAGTTATTCCACACCACCTTGGCAATTCCTGCTTGCCCGCAAAAAAAATCAACGCCTGGCATAACAATCAATATCAATACCACGCCGCTTAAGCCATGCTGCGGTTAACCCGGTAATCACCAGAGGGCGTCTGGCCAGAGCCGCCATGTGCGAAGCCCCGGTAAGCATCATCACCCGCTTGAGGCCGGAGATTAATTCACCGATATAATGAACCAGCCCCTCGGGTCCCCTTTTCTTTAAGACCCGTAAAAAAGGCCCGGCCAGCGCCACCAGGGAAGCCCCGGCGGTCAGAGCCTTGGCAGCGTCCTCCGCTGTGCGCACTCCCCCCGAGGCCACCACGGATATTGTTTTACCGGCATTAAGGGCCTCTAGTAAACTAATGGCCGTGGGTATACCCCAACGCTCCAGGGCAATACCCCCCTTGCCGCCACGCCTTCCCTCAATGGCTGCAAAATTGGTACCGCCCCAACCGCTGACATCTATGTAGCGCACTCCGGCATCAGCCAAAGCAGCTACCGTCTCCCGGGCCATGCCGCAACCGACTTCTTTAACCAGTACCGGTACGGGTAAATTCGCCGCCAGGTTCCTGATATTTTCCAGAACACCGCTAAAATTCATTTCCCCCTCGGGCATAGCCAGCTCCTGGTTCACATTAAGATAAAGCTGGATACCATCGGCATTAATCATTTCCACGGCTTCCAGCGCCTGTTCCAGGGTGCAAAGGGCGCTCAGATTGGCCAGCAGCAGGCCTTCGGGATTAAACTCCCTGGCCACGGAAAAAGTATCCCGCACCGCCGGATCATCCAGCGCTGCCCGCTGGGACCCCACCGCCATGGCAATTCCCGTAAAAGCAGCCGCCCTGGCTAACTCCCGGTTAATTCCCAGTACACCGGAATGCCCCCCGGTAATGGCGTTAATCATCAGTGGTGCCTTCAGTTTTTTACCCATGAAACTGCATGAAGTGTCCAGCTTGTCCCAATCCAGCTCAGGCAGCGCATTATGCACCAGTAGAAGATCGGCAAAACCGGAATGATGTAGCACCTCGGGCAATTCCATGGCGTATCGGATGTGCTCAAGCTTTCTCTTTTTCCTGGTTATAGCCCGCGCCCCCCACAGCTATTTTACCGGCCGGTCAAAATATATATTTTTGCTGGTGGCCGAGATGGGGATGGCACAAACAATGGCCCCCTTGACCAAACCCATTTTTTTAGCCACCACAGCCGGCCGGTACATAACCCGGTTATCGACATTCAGGATACCCGCAGTTTTAGCCGCCGAACCAAGGGCAATCCCCAAGTCCATCACCCGCCAGGCGCATAGCGGTCCTAAAAAATCCGGCCCCTGGCGGCTCTCCAATTGAGCACATTGCTCATGTCCACAGGCACCACAATCAAGACCCAGGGGGACATTTTCGCGTAACGACACGAATAATACGGCTTCCGAATGCCGGATGTTTTCCGCGTCACGGTCAAAATTAACTTTACCGGTTTCCCGGCCGAATTTATCCATTTCATCGGCCAGTCTTTGAAGGTCGTCACCCGACAACACTTGAATGTCCAAATAATCCTGCCCCAAGCATTTGGGTGCAGTTCTGGCGGACACCGCCATAAGCTCGGCAACCGTATGCATGATACCGGACAATTGATAACGCCTCCCACTGCCAATTGGCATTTTTTATATCATACCACATGCCGGCAGGGGAGCCAAAAACAAAAACGTTCAGCCGGGGATCGCCTGCTAAACGTTTATGCTTGCACCATAGTTCACACTTAATTACATAACATATTTCACAAACCAGAACGCGCTACATCCCAATAAGCACATGGCGCCGGCAAATAAATAATTAATAACTCCTTCACTTACCTGACTCGGGTGGTCGGCACGGCACATTTCCACCCTGGCAAGTTCCGCCCGCAGGAAAGGTTCTTCCAGCCAGCGCTCGGCCAAATTTTTCCGTTCATTCTCCTCATTAGCCGGCACACCGGCCCGCAAGTCACCCATATTAATAACCACAGCCACTGCCCACCCTCTCCCCTCGTACATAAGTAATATTTATATTATTATATTTTGCAGTTAGATAAAAATCAATTACATTTGTGAAATATTTTATTAATTATGCCGTTTTTTTTAACACGACAAAAAGCCCTTGCGGGCTTTGTCATATCGTTTATTTAACTATTGGTACAGGTGTTTAAATATCTATTTTGTAGCCATTACTAACTTCCATGCTCCGGGCACCGGCCACCAGATCATATACTTCGGCAAACAATTCGTTCACCCTGACCATACCAACCAGGCGGTTGTTTTTCTTTACCGGCAGCGTGCCCAATTTATGTTTAATCATCGCGTGCACTGCCTTAATTAAGGTATCGTTGGCGTCCAGGGCGATAACATTAATGGGATGCATAATATCTTTTATGCTTTTTTGGGCCTCGTGTTTACACCTTTCCGTAAACAATCCCTCCCAAAAGGTGGGCACGGAAAGACGATCGGCCCTGGCAAAAAAGGGCTCAAGGGCTTGCAGCACAGACCGGAAAGTAACCATACCCTGCGGGTTGCCGTAATCATCGCTGACAATTACCGACCTGTGTCCCTGCCCTCCTGCATTGCGTTGGTAAAAACCCCTGTGCAATACTTTAATGGCATCTGCAACGGTGCAGTTGTGCGATACTACTTTATAATTACGCACCGGGATCATAATATCAATAACTCTTTTTTCAGACTGTTCAGACACTTTATTTACCTCCTGCCTGCCCCAAAGGGATTCTCATCCCGGCAGCCAACAAAGCGCCCGGTATTCGAAAAGTACCATCGATGTGCTGCTACGATATAACCCTGTCTATCGCAACAGCACATCCCCGCGCCCTTTTCACACCACACCCAGCTCATTGAGATATGGCTTGGTTGCCTCGACAAAATCCGCAAGTTTTTTGGCCGCCAGGCGTTTATTTCTTTCCCTTACCACCTCATAGGGCAACAACAGTTTCAACCGGTATTTACCGGTAGCCTCAACCTTGGGCAGTTCCCTCTCCAGAGAAGTCCCCAGCCGGTGCTCTATAACATCCTTTTTTTGCAGCAGCGGTACAAATACTTGTTTCTTATTGCCGTCCATAACCAGGTCTATCACCAGGTACTCCCGGCCTTTATTGGGGCCTTTGCGGGGACGGGTTTTTCCTATCCTGTAATATATGTTACTACTGCCAAATACCCTGATACATTTCCAGGATTCAGTAATGCCAAATTTATTGCTCAGCGAGGTATAGGCAATTTTAATGCCCCGCTCACTCAATATTTTTTTAGCCCGGGATAAAACATCATCCAGAAATACATCAAAGGACTGGGTATCATCCCGGGTAGTTTGAGACAGTTGTAATTGCTCCTGCTCATTCTTTCTCAACAGCCACTGTTCAAACAATTCCAGTATCATCTTTTTACTGTCCGCAGGGCTATCGCTTTTAAAATTGATCTCCACATTGCCCCTGGTCATTTCTTTGAGAAACTCATTTTTGTGCCTGGTAAACTGTTCCACAAAATTACTATCCATAAGATGACCCTCCAAAAAATAACTTTATCAGGCCCCGGGTTTAGCAACCTTTCAGACATAACGGTCAACTGTAATATAGAACCTGGCGGGTACGGACCGGGCGCATTTTAATCACCCGACCCGTACCCGCAAGTTTTATTTAATTAATCAACAACCTGATACAAGAATTTGATTTTAATGCGCACCAACTTTAAGAATCCCGGAGGCAGCCAGAGTTAATACAGTAATCTCAAGCATAACAATGGTTGCATACGGAATATCCTTTTTGCGCAGGTAGGCCGGTAATAAAAGGGCTACATAACCCACCACGGTAAGGGTGGCCAGCAGGGCAATGCCAATTAAATTCAGGTAGTCGCTGTTGCCCAGCATGCCCAGCCAACCCCAACCATGCGGGGCTCCCGTGGCCACCAGGTAATCATGCACACTCATACCCCAGTATTGTGATATTTCAGCCGGAGGAATGTACGAACCCATTATACCACTCATGTAAAGCAGAAATGTTACCATCAAAATGCCAATTCCGGCCCAGGAGCAGTACAGCAACAAATTAGCGTACTTAATCTGCTCGGGAGGCACTTCTATTTGGGCTGCCACTGCTTTTTGCCTTTCCGGCGCAGTTTGCTGCCGCACATTCTCAGCTCTCACTTGACTACTCATTTACTTCTACCCCCATCTAGTATCCTAATCCTTTAAGCAATGACCTGATGCCGGCAAACAGCAGCATGACAATAACCATATTGCGCACTATTTTGGGCTTTGCTCCGGCCAGCAGTTTGACACCCACCAGTGAACCCAGCATAATACCCAACACCGACGGCACCGCAATGATGGGCAGCACCGCCCCCTGGTTTAAATACACCCAGGCTGCCGACGTGTCAGTAATGGATAACAGAAATTTACTTGATCCCACAGCGATTTTCAGCGGTGCGCCCATGAGCAGGTTCAACACCGGTACATTGGCCCAACCGGCACCCAGGCCGAACATACCGGCCACCATACCGATGGCTACGAAGAGCAAAAACCCCTGGGGTGTACGCCAAACCGTCCACTTAACCGGTCTACCGGCCGAAGGCTCGTAATAAGTACCGGTTATATTTAGAGAACGGGACAGGGTATCCGGTTGACCCACATTGGGGAATTCGCTGTTCTTGGAAAAAATGAATAGTATGGCAATCAAACTAATGGTTATACCCAAGCAAATTTGCAATATATCCGCCGGTAACGCCAGGCCGATAAACGCTCCCACAATACTAAAGGTAGAGGCAATTAGCGCCACCGGCAAAGCAAGGCGCAAATTAGCCAGGTTGGCTTTCAGCAAACCCGGGCCGGCTGCCAGAGCCCCGGCCAGGGCCACAATCAGTCCTGCACCCCGTACAAAATCCAGGTGGAACGGAAAGAAACTACCCACGATGGGTACAAAGAGCACACCGCCGCCCACACCCGCCATTACAGCAACTATACCCATGATAAAGCATGTAACCAGTAATATAAGGGGCCACGCCCACCAGGGCATCCCCGGCGTTCCTGAAGCCTGGGTCACAGCCTGGGCAACCTGGGAGTTGTTTGCCAGTTCCATAAGCAAACCGGCCTTGGCTAAAATTCCATCCAACATATCTTTTCCCCCGATACTATAGTCTTGTTTTTTTTAATTCGTAATAATACTTATAAATAATGATAACCAAACCCGAAAACCTCTTATGTTTCCCCCCTTCCTTCTATTCTTTTTTGTAGTTCAAGAATGTGATATAATGAATTTGTGTGTTTTAACTTGCACCAAAGCATGTGAAAAATATTATAATTACTTAAACCCTGTTGCACAGACCGTGCCAGAACTCGAATCGCTTTTATTGCGGGTTTTTACACACCCATTAATAATAAATTGTTTGATAACAGACAGTTAGTTAGATTATTTTATGCTTGCGCAGGCTAAAACCAAAAAATTATTCCCTTCAAGGCCTATCTTGGTGTATAATAACAGACAATAGATTGTGCGTTATCAGACAATGTTGATTGCTCGCATATCCTATCTTGCATATATCTTTTAATTAATTAAAATTGTTCAAAAAGGCACAAAGACAGGCTCGGCGGCTACTTCACCCCGTTAATCTTGAAAGGTGAAACCTATGAAAAGTACTGATAATAATATCTTTGTCGGCTTCTTTGGTGGCAGTCTGCGCATACAATTTCTGGTAATCATCACCATACTGCTGATAATTCCCGTGCTGGTGATTTTGTATGACTTATTTTTTGCCAGTCGCAGCGATGAAGCAATGTTTATAGAACGCAAGGAAAAACTGGGCACCATTATTGACTCGGTGATCATACCGGATATCAAAAAAAATATTGCTCTTACCAGTGGCAACACAAACATAAATACCCTAGATACCACCCAAAGAGTTGAAAAGCTGAGAGCAGCCTTTGACCAGGCGGCCAAACCGCTGGTACCCAGTAACCCCGGGGTTCGTTTCGGTTTGTATATCCCCGAGACCGGCCAGATATTTGTTCATGGTTTTTTACATCAATACCGTGACTTGAGCCCGGAAGAACAAAGGCAGAGGGAGCGAAGGATTCTGGATGAAGCCAACAGCGGCTTAATCAACGTGGCCGCCGGCGGTCAACCACTGGCCAGGCTGGCCAGCAGCTTAAACGACCAAACTTTCGAGTACCTTTCACCGGTATACATTGACAGCCAGCTGGTTGCGGTGGCCTGGGCAGACCAGGGGGTGCATCCCATCTTCGCCCAGAGCCGCAATTTTCGTACTTTGACCCGTTCTTTTACGCTGCTGGCACTGATGCTTAGCCCCATCGGGGCACTGATTATCGTACACAATTTATCCAGTGGAGTTACTGTAATTAAAAACGGCCTGCGCATCATGGAAAGGGATCTCAGTCATCTTATACCTGATTTGCCCGGCGAAGCCGGAGAAATAGCCCGGGCAGTGAACAAGATGGCCGCGTCCCTGGCTGAAAAGGAGAAGTTGGAGGAGGAACTGCGCCGTTCGGAACGACTGGCGGCTCTGGGCAGGCTGGTTACCGGTGTAGCCCACGAGTTACGCAACCCCATTGGCGTAATCAAGACAACCGTTCAATTAATGGAGAAGGATTTCGCACACATCGACGAAACAAAAGAATATGTAACCATAATTAACGAACAAATAACCCGCTCCAACCGGGTAATTCAGGAACTGCTTGATTTCGGCAAACCCGGCAAGAATACTTTGCAGGATGCATACATTAACGCGCTGCTGGAAAGGGTGCTCACCTTTACCTCCCCCATGCTACGCCAGCAGAACATCCAACTCCACCTGGAACTGGATGAAAGCGTCCCGGCCACTGAGGTGGACGCGGAAAGAATAAAACAGGTTTTTGTGAATTTAATATTAAATGCCACTCAGGCCATGCCCGATGGCGGCACTTTGACCATCAAGACATATCATGATGATAAATGGGTCTATACTGAATTCACCGACACCGGTCCGGGCATTGAACAAGCAGATTTGGGAAGGATTTTTGACCCGTTTTATACCACCAAGGAAAGTGGCGCCGGCCTGGGATTGTCCATCAGTCACCAGATAGTGCGCATGCACGGCGGTCATATCACTGTTGACAGTCATATTAAGGAAGGGACTACTTTCACAGTACAGCTACCCCTGCCGGAAATATGCGATCTTTATAAATAAACGCAGTTGAATTGGGGGGATTAAGATGGCCCACAAAATATTAATTATTGATGACGAGGAGCATATGTGCTGGGCATTGGACAGGGCTATGCGCCAGGAGGGATATCAGACCGCAGTGGCTTACCGGGGTCAGCAAGGCCTTCAACTGATCCGGGAGGAATCCCCCTCGCTGGTGATTTTGGACCTGCGCATGCCGGACATGGATGGCATGGAAGTGCTCAAGGAAGCCAAAGCCATTAACCCCAAGCTGCCTGTTATTATGCTCACGGCCCACGGCACCATTGAAACAGCCATCGAAGCCATGAAAATGGGGGCCGCCGATTATATCACCAAGCCTTTTGATTTGGATGAGTTAAAACTGGTTATTAAGCAAAACCTGTTATTAAGCCAGCTGGAAACAGAGGTAACCTTTTTGCGTTCCGAATTAACCAGTAAATATGACAACATGGTAGGCCAGAGCAAAATAATGCAGGAAATCATTGCCCTTATTGAAAAAGTGGCCAACAGCAATGCCAGCGTACTGATCACGGGTGAAAGCGGCACCGGCAAGGAAGTGGCCGCCGTAACCATTCACAACAACAGCCAGCGTCATAACGCACCCTTTATCGCGGTAAACTGTGCGGCACTGCCGGAGCAATTACTGGAAAGCGAGCTGTTCGGCCACGAGCGGGGTGCTTTTACCGGTGCAATGGCACGCAAATTAGGTCGTTTTGAATTGGCGGACAAGGGGACTATATTTTTAGATGAAATCGCTGAAATGTCATTGAATATGCAGGCCAAACTGCTCAGGGTGCTGCAGGAAAAAACATTTGAGCGGGTAGGCGGCACCGAAACACTATCGGTTGATGTACGGATTATCGCCGCCACCAACCGCCAGCTAAACGATGCAATTACCAAAGGGGACTTCAGAGAAGATTTATTTTACCGGCTAAATGTCATTCACATTCACATGCCGCCTCTGAGAGAACGCAAAGAAGATATACCCTTACTGGCCAAACACTTTTTAAAAAAATTCGGCACCACCTACCAGGTGGAAAGTATTTCTCCCAGGGCTATGGAGCTTTTATGCAACTATCACTGGCCCGGCAACATCCGGGAACTGCAAAATGTAATCGAGAGGGCGGCCATCATCTGTCAGGGTTCAATTATCAACCCGGAACATCTACCCCGGGAGCTTTACGCTTCCACCAAACCCAGTTCAGGATTGGTGTTGGAACTCCCGGAACAGGGCATATCCCTGGAAGAAGTGGAAAAGGAATTGATTATCAAAGCACTGGAAAAAAGCGGCGGCAACCAAACCAAAGCGGCCCAATTGCTGGGCATAACCCGCTCGGCATTGCTATACCGTATACAAAAATACGAAATTACTTAGTATCCCGAGCCCCTTAAATAAAAAAATTATAAAAATAGCAGGAGTTTCCGAATTTATTCAGAATATTTTACACAGTTACTTGACAACAAACGTTATAATTAAATAATATACATTAGTTATCATTTACAGCAAGAGGCCATGACCCGTCGGTCAGGGCATGTTTCATAAATAAAGAGAAAAAATGGTGGTGGCGTGGCTATGGCTAAGGAAATAATGACCGATAGAGGACCGGTGGTGATTGAGGGACCGGTTTCAAAAGAATACCTGGAATCACTGGAAATCAACCAGGCAATGAACAACTTCAGAAACCCCAAGAGACAAAAAGAGGCCATGGGTCTAATAGCTAATCTTCCTGAAGGAATGGTCTATATAGCCCGTTTTGGGCAGGAAATAATCGGCTATGTACTTTTTCATTACCCCAACCAGTACAGCCGTTGGGCAAGACATCCACGCATTCTGGAATTGGGTGCCATTGAGGTAAGCCGGGAGTGGCAGAAAATGGGATTGGCCAAGGCAATTTTAAAAGAGGCCTTCAAAAACCCCGTCATGGAAGAGTATGTGTTGATTACCACAGAATTCTGCTGGCACTGGGATTTAAAGAACACCGGCCTGGGAGTATGGGAATACCAGAACATGCTAAAACGCGTCTTTGGCTCGGTAAATTTCAAACGGCGGCACACTGACGACCCTGAGATACTGGAACATTCCGCCAACATGCTAATGGTGCGCATTGGTAAAAATGTCAGCAGGAGCCATATAGAAATGTTTGATGACCTTACATACCAAAATTCCATTATTATGTAGATTGAGTCCCCGGTGGCTTACCCCGGGGACTCGATTTTTCAGTTTTACTTATCACAACACCGATCCGGCCAAATAACCCTGGTAAATAGCGTCCAGTGCCTTACGGGGAGCAACGGCATCACCAACCATATACACTTCGGGCAGTTGTTCCTTGATCTTTTCGCATAAATCACTCAGCGAGCGTGAGCCCACCGCCAACACCACCGTATCAGCCTCCAGTACCTTTTCTTGCCCCTGCACATCCAGCACCACGCCGCCTTCATTAATCTCCCTGGCGGTGGCCCCGGTGATAGTCTTTACACCAAAGCGCCGCATTTCTTGCAAGATTACCCAACGGGAGGATACACCGATATCAGCACCCGCCGCCCTTTGCATTTCCACCACGGTAACATCTTTAACTCCCCGGGTGGCCAATTCCTTCAATGTATCCCAATTCTCAGCATTGTTAAGGGCTAAAAAATGCAGAGCTTCAGCATTAAGGGTACCTTTACGGGCCAAATACAGCGCGGTTTCACAACCCACGGCGCCACCGCCGATAATAACCACTTTCTTGCCGGTACTGGCCTTACCCGCCAGTACATCCCAGGCCTGCACTACATGGTCTTGCCCCACACCAGCTATGGGGGGTTCTATGGGGGCGGCCCCGGTGGCCATGACCACTGCATCAGCACCAAAGGATTTGATATTATCCTCATCGGCTTCTTTCCCCAATTCTATCTGTACGCCCAGCCTGGCCAGTTCATGGTTATAATATTCAACGACAGTACCAAACTCCTCCCGGCCCGGAGGGACCGCCGCCAGGTTCAACTGGCCGCCCAACCGCGGTCCTTTTTCCCACAGGGTAACCCGGTGGCCACGCCGGGCAGCCACCCGGGCCGCTTCCATGCCGCCGGGGCCGCCGCCCACCACCAGCACCTGCTTAACCGGCTGCGCCGGCTGTGGCTCCTTCTCCAACTCCCGCCCGGCCCGGGCATTTACCAAACAACTTACAGGTTTCATGGTAAACACTGCATCCAGGCAGCCCTGGTTGCAGCCAATGCATTTTCTTATGGCACCGCTTTGGCCGGTCGCCGTCTTGGTTACCAGATCGGGGTCGGCGATCATGGCCCGGGCCATGCCCACCAAATCAGCCAAACCACTGGCCAAAATTTCTTCGGCAAGCTCGGGGTCATTGATCCGGTTACAGGCAATGACGGGTACATTAACCGCTTCCCGGATACCCCTGGCCAGGTAGACAAATGCTCCCCGGGGAGCGGCCATGGTAATTTGCGGCACCCTGGTCTCGTGCCAGCCGCCGGTGACATTAAATGCATCCACACCTGCTTCTTCCAGGCGCTTGCAGAACATAGCCATCTCCCGGTTGGTATTACCGCCGGGCATAAAATCATTGCCGCCCACCCGGAACAATACCGGGTAATCCGGTCCCACCGCCGCCCTGATGCTGCGGGCCACCTCCAAGCCGAACCGCATGCGCCGCTCAAAATCACCGCCGTATTCATCATCCCGCTGGTTGGTTACCGGAGATAGAAACTGGGAAATCAGGTAACCGGCGCTGCCGATAGCTTCCACAGCATCAAATCCCGCAGCTTTGGCCCGGGCAGCCCCCTGGGCAAAGGCTTCTACAATCTCCTGTATTTCATCCACTGTAAGGGCTCTGGGCATCTGCCCGGTCAGTTTGGAGGGAACCGGTGATGGAGCCACGGGCTGGGTCCCAGAAAGGAATGAATAAGAATAACGGCCCGGCTGAAATAGCTGGGCTGCTATTTTCCCACCCTCACTGTGGACACCTTTGACCAGTTCCGTAAGCCCGGGTATATACCTGTCATCATCTATTCTGATCATATTACCATGCCCGTACTTATCAATAGCACAGCCACCTACCATAATGAGACCCACCCCGCCCCGGGCGCGCACGCGGTAAAACTCAACCAATTGTTCACTGACAAATCCGTCCCGGCAATAACCCAGGTGCATGGCCGGCATAACCACCCGGTTTTTTAATTCTACCCGGCCTATTTTAATTGGCGATAATAATATCACTATGCGTTTTCCCCCTTTGTTACAAACATAAAGTTAGTAGAACCAAATTCATTTGCAGTTAACAGAAATTTCTCCCTTGAGCTCCCATTTCCTGCTCCTAAAAAAATAACCGGATTTATTCCGGTTGATTGATTATAAATTAGTGATTTAATCTTGTTCCAGTACCTTTTGGGCATCAATGTCACAGAATGATACCGGTTTTCTTTTTTGCTCAAAGCCTATCAACTGCTTCATTTTATCCACCCTGGTAGGCAAATCACCGGTTATTTCCATATAGGGCACATTCATAATATCCAGGAAGTTTTTAATTTTCTGATCCACCACCACTGCATAATCGTCATCCTGGTAGCGTATACCGTCTTTTTCACAGGCAAACTCTCTGGGGATATAAAATACTTCATAACCGGGTAAATCCTTCATAGCCCATTCATAGAGTTTCATTAAGGCATACATTTCCTTGTCGCTTTTAAAATCACAGCTCATTAAACCATAAACATAGTTAAGGATGGTGGCATTATCGCAAAAAATAATATCACAATGTTTTAATTCATTTTCCCTGCGCTTTTGGCCTTCATATAACAAAAACTGTTCAAAGATAGACACAGGCACACCGTAACGGGCAATGTAGGTACGGGCATATTCCAGGCATACGTCGCTGATATAACCGGCTAGACTGTATTCCACGTCAAGCTGCTTGCACAGCGTGGTTTTACCTGTGCCGGGGCCTCCCAGGATGGCAATTTTTTTGGTTTTTTCTCTCTTGTGCCGCATGATTTAACACCCCCTGACTAATATATTTCGGCGCTTGTGCACTTTTTCCTTTATTCAAGCAAATAATTAGCAAGCAATAATATTTTGGTCAACGGACACCTGCTGTCCTAAAACGGTGAACCGCTTCCCCCTTGCCTTTAAGACAGAAATATATGTAACTTTTTAATTTTGAAGCAGGATTTTATATCAGAACTGACGAAGCTTTAGAATAAATATAAATGGCCACACTCGTGTCCTAATTTAAAAGCTGGCAAGGGAAGAGGGGGAGAATCATGTCAGAACCAGTTAACTATTTTGATGAGGTCAGAGAAGTTGTCGTGGAAATGGGCGGCGAAGATATTACCCTTTGTAAACAATGTGGTTTATGCAGCGGCTCCTGCCCCTGGGGCAGGATGGAAAAGGAAAGCCCGTTCAGCATACGCCAGATGATTTACATGGGCAGACTGGGCCTGGACGGCTATGAAAGCGACGACATTCTTTTTGCCTGCACTACCTGCGGTCAGTGCGTAGTACGCTGCCCCCGCGGCGTTAACATTATTAATGTAGTACGGGCTATGCGCGCCGTACTTTGTGAAACAGGCGGCATTCCTAAGAACCTGAAAGCTGTACTGGGCAGTATTAACAGCAACAGCAACCCCTGGTCCCAGGACAGTGAAAAGCGCACATCCTGGACCCAGGGACTGGATATTCCCACCTTTAACGGTGAACAGGAATATTTGCTGTTTGTTTGCTGCACTTCCGCCTTTGACGGCCGCAGCCAAAAAATAGCCCGCGCCATTGCCACCACCCTGCAAAAAGCAGGTATCAGTTTCGGCATTATCGGTAATGAAGAAAAATGCTGCGGTGAAGCTGTACGTAAAATTGGTGCCGAAGAGGAATTTACCAACCTGGCCGAAGCCAATATTGAGCTGTTTAAAGACAAGGGAGTCAAGAAAATCATCACCACTTCACCTCACTGCTACTGGACATTTAAAAATGAATACCCCGAATTTGGCGGTGATTTTGAAGTGATTCACTACACCGAATTATATGACAGCCTGCTTAAAGAAGGTAAAATCAAACCCGCCAAGGGACTGGACAAAAAGGTCATTTACCACGAACCCTGCTACCTGGGCAGGCACAGTAAAGTATTTGATGCACCGCGCAATTTAATAACTTCCATTCCCGATCTGGAATTCATAGAGTTTGACAAGACCAAAGACGACAGCATGTGCTGCAGCGGCGGCGGGGCCCGTATCTGGATGGAAACCGAAGCCGGTATGCGCTTTTCGGATGTCAAGGCCAAAGAAGCCATGGACAAGGAAGCTGATTACCTGGTCACTGCCTGCCCCTATTGTGTTGTCATGCTGGAAGACAGCCTGAAAAATATTGACAAAGATGAAAAAATGGCGGTCAAGGATATCAGCGAATTAATCGCAGACAGTATAGAATAGGCTGTTTGGGTTATTAAAAAGCCCGGTCGAAAAATTTTTCGACTGGGCTTTTTTGACTTATTAATCAAGCAAAAAGTGCACATACTATATCTAAATAAAACTAGTTAAACAGGAGGTTAGGTATAAAATGCTAGCTACGACAAGCCTTGCCGATTTTCTGCGTAAAGCCAACGAGAGACTGCCCGAGGAAGCGGAAAGGGTGCTGCAGGCACTGCTGGAGCAGGGCAACATGAATAAAGAGGATCTTTCACTTACGGCCCGGGTTAAAAGGGCAGTGCTGGATCATATCATTATGCAGTTATACGCCCTCGGCCTGGTGGAGATATCCACCGAGGGCAAAAGCAAGATTTGCAGCGCCACCAAGCTGGGTGATGAATTTTTCAGCCTGGTCAAGGCCGGATAATTTTCCGGCCTTATTTTTTATACTTGCCACATTGCTTTATATGGTATATTATTACTTAACCATTTTCAGTTCCCAATAAGGAGTATGTTTCGATGGCAGGTAATATAGAAATACTAAAAAAAATTCCGTTATTCTCACTGCTGGGGCAGCAACAGTTGGAAGAGCTGGCAAAATTCGTCCTGGAACGAAATTATCAAAAGG
Source organism: Desulfallas thermosapovorans DSM 6562 (assembly GCF_008124625.1). Classification (NCBI taxonomy): domain Bacteria; kingdom Bacillati; phylum Bacillota; class Clostridia; order Eubacteriales; family Desulfallaceae; genus Desulfallas; species Desulfallas thermosapovorans. The sequence continues at coordinate 136,456 of NZ_VNHM01000002.1, read as the reverse complement.
GCCGTATTATTTTCATGGAAGGTGAACCGGGCGAGGCGGTTTTCTTTGTCAAGTCCGGCCGGGTCAAGGTAACCAAACAAACCAAAGACGGGCGGGAGCATATATTACATTTTATCAACCCCGGTGAAGTGTTTGCGGAGGTGGTATTATTTGACGACGGCACCTATCCGGCCACTGCCGAGGTTATCGAGGATTGCACTGTGGGTCTCATCAGAAATGCGGACATGGAGAAAATTATCGGCAGTCACCCCGATATTGCCCTTGGCTTGCTAAGAATCATGGCCCGGCGCTTGCGCATATCCCAAAACCAGTTGACTGAGCTGGCCTTAATGGACACCACCCGCCGCGCCGCCAGCATGCTGCTTTTCCTGGCCGGTGAGCAGGGGATCAAAACCGACCGGGGCATAGTCATTGACATATCGCTAACCAACCAGGATCTGGCCAACCTGATCGGTACCTCCCGGGAAACTGCCAATCGCATACTTAATGACTTTAAACGGCAAAAAGCTGTTGACGTTAAGAAAGGCCAATTAACCATATTGGATAAATACAAGTTACGATCATGGATTTAAGGTTCTTTAATGGTGTCTAAAAAATGATGTAATATACTGGCCGTCAGACCCCAAATAAAATAGTTTTCATACTCGTAAATATAAGTTGGATAAGACCAGCGCTTGGTCCAGCCTCCCCGGTATATTTTTGGTACCCGGTGCAGGGGGAAATCATCACTATACCGGGTAGCCACCTCCAGGTCACTGACCTGCGGGGTAGCCGCTTGCAAGTAGGATAGGGGCACTGTAAAGACCCTATCCACCTCCTCCCGGTTGGGGACTATACTTGCCGGGGACAATATCCGCCCTACATATGGATACACCAGCGCCCCCATAGGGGTGACCAGTACATCCAAAGCACCGATGGACATAATGTCGCCAGGGGACAACCCCAGTTCCTCGGTGGCCTCGCGCAGTGCGGCGGTGCCCGGCCGGCTGAACTCGTCTTCCTCCACCCGCCCCCCGGGGAAACAAATTTCCCCGGGTTGCCTGTTCAAATGTTGCGAACGCACCTCAAACAATATCTCCAGACCGCCTGCGCCTTCCACCAACGGCAACAGTACCTCCGAAACCAGGTAGTTGGTTTTACCCATCAAATCCCGTTTACCCCGGTTTAGTTTTTGGCTGATATCATACAGGTTCATAAGCATCTCCGAAGTGTTTTATATCAAAACCTTATTTTAACTGTATAGATAGTGTTTTTCATTGTCAATATTTTCTCAGCCAGTCGTCAAATCGCCTGTTTAACAGTTACCTTTGTTATGTCAAACCGTATTTTTGCCTCAACTGCCGGGATATCCGGTTAACGGATTGAAAAGCTCTTTCCACTGTGACGGCACCATCGGAATTAACCAGGCAGCAGCGGGCCGGCGCCAGCCAGGCCCGGTCCAAAATGAGCTCCAGTGGTATGCCCCGGCTCGACAGGTACTTCCAGTAGTCCTCCAACCTGCCTGCCAGCATATCCACACTTTCGCCATCCAACTCTTCGGTGAGGGTGGGCACTATGCCCCAGGAAATTATGGCCCCACGCTCCAAAAAGGATTTTATTTCATCAACATAACGGGTAAAGATGTGCCCGTTGCCGTATATATCCACGGATAATATATCCAAATCAAGTCCGCTCAGTAAAAACGACCAGTCGGGATTACCGCACAAGTGTACACCCCGGGGACCCTCCAGGGTATCCAGAAAGGCCGCAAAATCTCTTTTAGCCAGGTCGCTGGCATAACCGGTGAAGGACCCGAATAGTATTTCCAGTCCCGGTTCATCCACCCACACAAAGGGCACCGGGTGCACATCAAGCAACTGGCGGTATTGAACATTTATTTTCCGGGCGATAAAATCAAACATAAATGAACGTATTTCGTCATTATAAATAATGGGTTTCATATTTTCATCGGTGATTTTAAGCCCGAAACTGATGGGGCCGATATTTTGCCCGCGCACCACCGCATACCCGCTCAAATCCTGTGTTAAAAACGCTCTAAAGGCGGCGGAATAGGCATCGGAGAGCATAAAAGTGCTCTCATCATCGCTATTTACAGCATATATGCCTAATTCCTCATAAAAAGAGTTTGTATCCAGCCATAATTTTCTCTTTTGTTCATCCAGCCTGATCCCGGGAAAATTTTCGCTTACCTGCACATACATATCTTCATAAAAACTATACCGGGGGAGTTGCGGCCAGAAAGGGATATCTACAGTTAAGGCAACTTGCATGGCAGCGGTTATCTCTTTATGGGGTAATATGCCCATGGCTGTGGTCATACAATTACCCGGCAGTTTTATCATAATATGCCACCTCCTGTGATTTTCCCAGTCCCCTTACAGGAAACCACTGTTTTGCCACATTATATTTAATTCAGATGCCCTGAACCATAACCTGGCTAACTGTTTAACCGTGATTTTGATCACAGCGGTTGTTCATTCCACACCAAAGGTTTCCTTCACCCGCCGGACCAGCAAGTTGCAACAAAGCCGAATATTTTGCACCGAGTATATGCGCAAGTTACCGGTATAATAATGATTAAACAATTGACCAGCCACCGCCTGCTCATCCAATCCCCTTTGCAGCAGAACGATAATCTTTTCCCGCACCCTTTCCGCCTCGGTGCGGGCCAGAGCCCAGAATTCCCGCACCTGTTTCGGTCCCTGGATAATTTGCTCATGTGCACCGGCCAGTATCCGTACCGGTAGATCAGCAAGGCGATTAATAGTATTAATATATTTTTCGTAACTTTCAAAAAATATAGGAAACAGGTGTTTATCATCAATGGGGAAACCCGCGCAATCAGAGCTGAACAGCACTTCCCCTTCGGGTTGATAGGCCACTATACTACAAGGGCTGTGTCCCGGGGCGTGGTAAAATTGCAAGTTCACCACGGGGGCAATTTCCCAGCACGCCCCGTCTTCGATAACCTCGTCCACATCAATGGATGATGCGGCAGTAGCAGGTGCTCCCGTTAAAAATCCCTCATTGTGCAACACCCGGGTCATGGCAGCGTCCTCGGCAAAGAAGTGGTTCACCACTCTGGAGCGCTGCAGCACCTCCCGGGCTGTGGCCGATGCTGCCACCCGCGCGCCGGGGAACAACCGTCGCAATCCGGGGATACCGCACACATGATCAAAATGGGCATGCATGATTACCAGATGACTGACTGTCCCTTTTGCAACACCGCTTTGCACCTGGCCGGCCACGGTCGGCACTACGGCGCTGACCGCGCCCTCCAGCCATACCGCCGGGCCGGCACCCACAGCGTAAATATGAAAGTGCCGGTTGCCCAGCACGGTTACCTGTTCTGTTAGACGCACTCCGCCCCCACCTTTCCAGTTCACTTACCGGTACCGGTAAATACCTTGAAATTTAACCTTTAACTTTAAAGCATTGGCGTTGAGCTTTTAATAAAAACTCAACAACCGGCACCAGAGCCCAATTGGCACCAGGGTTCAGCTTCACAAGCGGCTATACTTATATCCACCGCCAGGCCGGCACCGGCCAGGCCCGTGGTCAAGTGATTGTGCAGCACAGGTAATATTACCCGTTCGGTGGCAAAGTGGCCAGCATCGATAAAACACATACCAGCCGCCAGCATATCCCGGGCGGCGTGGTAACGCACGTCGCCGGTGACCAGCACATCGGCCCCCTTTTGCCGGGCCAGGGGCCAAAAATCGCCACCGGATCCCCCGCACACGGCCACATATTGTACAGCTCTGTTTGAAGCCCCACCGTAACGCAAACAGCCCGCCTGCAGCACCTTCTGCACTTTAGCGGCAAAATCCGCCAGCGCAACCGGTTCGGCCAGGCGCCCTATCCGGCCCAAACCCCGGGCCGCACCCTTGTTTTCCAGGGGGTACAAATCATAGGCCACCTCTTCATAAGGATGCGCCTTAAGCATGGCCTGAACCACCCCACTGATATCCTCCTGTTTAACAATAGTTTCTATTCGCACTTCTTCCACTTGCTCCAGTCTACCGGTGGTGCCGATAAACGGGTTGGTCCCTTCGCCGGGGCAAAATGTACCGGTGCCCGCAATATTAAAAGTGCAGTGGCTATAATTGCCGATATACCCCGCCCCTGCCTGGCCCAATGCCTCCCGCACCACACCGGCATGGGTAACGGGCACAAACACCACCAGCTTGGTTAGTCGCTGGTATTGTACCGGGTGCAACACTTCGGTTTGCTTCAGTTCCAATGCCCGGGCCAGCACATCGTTAACCCCGCCGCGGGCGCTGTCCAGGTTGGTGTGAGCAGCATAAACCCCGATACCGGCCCGGATAAGCCGGAATACCAGGTCACCCGCCGGGCTGTCCCGGCGTACGTTCTTAATACCCTTGAGAAACATGGGATGGTGGCTGATGATTAATTGGACCCCCTGCCGTTCGGCCTCCTCCACCACCTCCGGGGTCACATCCAACGCCAGCAGCACCCTTTGTACCACTGCATCAGGGTCACCCACCTGCCAGCCACTGTTATCCCATTCCTCCGCCAACTGCGGCGGGGCCAGTCGTTCCATCACCCGCACCAGATCCCCGGCCGTTACCACTTTAGCCCGGTCTACCAACTTTCCAGCACCTCCCTGATTTTACGGGCCTCTTGTCTTAACACTTTAGCACGGTTATTTGCCCCCACGCTTCGGGCCCGTTTTATTTCTTGCAGAATCGTATTGATTTCTATTATCCTTCTTTTTAAAAATTCCTTTAGCACTGGATCCTTTTTCTCCAACAAACGCGGCCCCACTTCCAGCACAAAGCTGTCCGCAGGCCTTTCCATGCCCGGCTCAGCAACAATGATCACATAGTAATGCCCGTCCTCGGTAACCATATCCTCGTCCACCAACCGCCAGCCATTGCCCGTCAACCACCGGCGCACCTCAGGTATATCCCGCATGGGTTGAATAATCAAGCGCCGCACCTGCTGTAAAACTGATCGGCCTTGCTCAAAAATGTCACAAACTGTTTTGCCACCCATACCCGCCACCACCAGCACATTAACTTCACCGGGTTTTAATATTTGAAGGCCGTCCCCCATGCGCAGGTCAATATACTTTTCCAAACCACTGTCCCGAACGGTTAGCAAGGCCCCTTCAAATGGCCCATAATTAATGTCACCGGCCACTACCCGGGCTGATATACCCTGCCGGACCAAATAAACGGGTAAATAAGCATGGTCAGTGCCAATATCCGCCACCGCCGCGCCCACCGGCACATGCCGGGCCACTGCGGCCAGCCGTTTTGATAATTCCATTGCGCTAACTCCTTCCGTAACTTGCCTGTATTATTATTATAGCCCATTATGCCCACGAGGAAAGTGAGCCCAAATTAGTTTCACCCACCATTCAACTTGTTTACCCGCCGGCCGGTACTTATTTTGGTTTTAACAGTGCACTAATGAATGATTACTATTTCACAAGCCCTAAATTGAAGAAAATCCATGTAATAACCGTAACAAAGCAATTAAACGGTCATTATCAAGTTTTACCCGCTACCCCGGCGATAAATGACCAAGTGAAACTTTCGACATACTCCATATGCCGGATAAACTGCAAAAAAGTCAAAACAGCCGCAATTCGTTGAACAACGGCGTCTGAGAGCGTATCATGTGACTATAAGAAAGACCCCATTAAATAATAAATTATAAGGAGGTTATAAATATGACCCGTATGTTGCTGGCTATTAACGGTGCTCAATACTCGACCCAGGCGGTAAATAAAGCGATATGGTTATCAAAAATGGAAGGTGCACAGCTGGATGTTCTTTATGTAAATCCTACGTGCAATCAAATGTACCCCGATGTCCCCGGGCTTTGTTTCTGGATGCCGGATTACGAGTACAAAATGGTTGCCGAAAGATTGAGGAACAAAGTTCTTGACAATGATATCATCCCCCTCTTCAGGGAAGCGGGTCTTGAACCCAAGATTATTGTTTCCAGCCGGGACCAGGATGAAAAGATTAAAGAAATGAGCACTGAACACCAGTACGATAAAATATTCATTGCCAGCCCGTCAAAGTATTGCCGCAAGCAAGGCCAGGGATGGCTGTGGTTTAAAAACAAGCTGCAGGAAATCCCCTCCGGAACCGTCTGCTTAATTTAATAACCCCCTTCTATCATAAGGAAGGGGGTTATCATTCCAATAGGGGTTCAGCTTGAGCACGAATACCGCATGCACAGTTCCTTTATAATTTTTAACACCAAAGGTACCCTGGCCTCTATCTCAGGAGATAATTCAAGGGCAAAGGAGATCTCTTTGGGTTCCACGCCAATAATGGTAACTTCCGGTTTAATTCCATAGTGGGCGGCCAGCTTCAGCGCATCCAGAAAGTGTAACTCGTGGTCTATTTGAATACCGGGTTTAGCTTCGACTTCATTTGTCCCTGTGCTTAGTTGGTCCGGGACCACCATATAAACAGCCCCCGGCGGCCCGCCCCCTTGCATGCTGTCCACGGCAATCACATGCCGGCATTCCTTTAACAAATACCAGTAATTCCATAACCCGCCCCCCGCATCAACGGCCTGTACTCCCGGTGGCAAACCTTTTTTACTTAACTCCTGTACCACCCTGGGTCCGATACCGTCATCCTTTAATAAGACATTACCCAGCCCTATCACGGCAATATGCTTCACTTACATTTTTCACCACCGCAACAAACATCCACAAATATAGTTTTGCTTGATCAAGCATGTTGGCTACCGCCATCAAATCCCGTGCAGTAATACCGGTGGCAAACCTAACCATCACCTGCCCCCTACTTGGGTCTAAAATAACCGGTGACAATTGATTTCAGTTTTTCCAGGCTATCGGTAAAGGCAAAATATAAATGTCCCACCACTATGCCCGATAAGGCTATTGCAGCCAAATAATGCACCAGGCGGGTATTTTGCAGCCCACCGAACAAGCGACTCAAGGCCTGAAGCTTGCCTGTGGAATAAAGGGCCGCTCCGGTTAACAACTGTGTTGCAAATAATATGGCCATCTGGGAAAACAACAATTTTTGCCCCGGGTTATACTTGGGAAAGTAGGGCTTCTTCTTTTTTAAAAACATCTCATAAGCAAAGAACCCCGGACTGGCAGCTATATCCCGGGTGCCGGGAAACAGTTTGCGATAATCCCGATTGGCCACAGCGTAATACAGCCGGGATAAAAAATAAAAACCGAAAAAGTACTGAGCCGTAAAATGCACTTTCCTTGCTTTATCCATACTGCGAAAGCCATATGCACCGGCAGGTTTATGGATATAAAAACCGCTGGCCGCCAGTAAAAAGAAAGACGGCGCCAGGACCCAGTGCAATAGCCTAGCGGTTCGGTTATGCCGGGGGGTTTTAATGCCCTTCAATCGCAAACCCAGTAAATTATTAGTAAATTTCATACTTACCGCTCCAGTAGTGAATTATGTGAACCAGGTTCTCCGGCAAAATTAAAACTTTAGCGTTCAAGTTCTTTTAACTTATTCGCAAACCAGGCGGCATGAAGGTCCTCGTCTATCAGATTGTCCCATAAAACATCAAACAGCCGCTTATCGTTTCCCACCTGCATGATCATATTTTTATAATCCTGCATGGCTTTTTCTTCCAGGGTGATATCCATTTTAAGCATCATGCGCGGTCCCAACAGACCACTAAATGTACCGGCGGCTTTCCCCAGGAGAGGCGAAACAACGTCACCCAAACTGGTAGGCTTCCCCCCCCGCCTTTTAATCTCCTCGGCCAAGTTATCCACGTGTTGTTGTTCGATCATGGCTATCCTGGCAAAGGATTTAGCCAGGTAAATATCTTTCACCGCATGGGCCTGGGCTGTGTATAAATCCACCTGGTTCAGTTCCAGGCTGTAAAACCAGTTTAATTTAGAAATAATTGTCTCCTCGTCCATTTGCCCCCGGCCATAAAACCCGGTGAGTCCTTTTTGTTCCAAACATGAAGTTTGTTGCTCTTGCTCACCCGCCGGTTCCCATTGACCGGGCTTGCACTCCTTTCGGTTTACGCTTATATACCGGTCATGCTGTTAACATACCTGGCTTACCATATATAATTACCTGATTTACACCGTAGTATTTATCTCAACCGGCTATTACGGGTAATGTTTTGGCGAAGGCTTATACAGGAATAATAAACTCCCGCAATGATTTACCCGGCGCGATCACATGGGTGGCACAGGCTGAGCAGGGGTCAAAAGCGCGCACCACCCGGCTTATTTCGATGGGTTCGTTTTCATCCGCCACCGGGGTGTTTAAAAGGGCCTGTTCCATCGGCCCGGGCTGCCCCCCGGCATCCCGGGGGGACATGTTCCACGCTGTGGGAGTAATAATTTGATAACCGGCAATGCGCCCCTTTTCAATACGCAGCCAGTGCCCCAGGGGACCGCGCATAGCACCGGTCAAACCCACCCCGGTTGCTTTTTGGGGGATTTTAAACGGTTTATACACCGGTTCTCCGGGACGTAATTCCTCCAGCCAACCCTCCATTAATTGACCCACCTTTTGGGTTTCCAGCACCCGGGCCATGATCCGGTCCATTGTGGAAACGCCGTGGCGGTAATCACCCCTCACCCAGAGCCGGGCCAGGGAACCCCCCTCCACTGCTCTGCCCTTATACCGGGGTGCTTTCACCCAAGTATAGGCCCCTTGTTTTTCCCGGTCGGGCAATGCCTGCTTATTTTGCATACCTTTACCATACAGGTTCCCGGCGACACCGTAATCCCCGCCGGGCTGTCCCACCCCACCAATGTACCAGGCATGGCTTACATCTTCCCTGATCGCCTGCAAGTCCACCTGGTACAACTGCCCGTCCAGCACAGCCCCGAAGGGGAAATATCTTTCCCGGTCATATTGGTCCCGGGGAAATATACCAAATACAAGCATATCGGCATTTCGCCCGCCGATGGAATAGTAATCGTCATAAACCCCGGCCAGGGTATGGGCATCGGGTATCATGCGGTTGGCAATAAAATCATTTATTTTTTGCAACTTGGAACGAAAATTCATAACCACGTCAGCCGCAGGTGCCACAGTACTGCCCCCGGCCAAAATGCTGTGCGGGAAAGGTGCTTTGGCACCGAACAGGGCAACCATTTCATGGGCCAGCCGGGCGATTTCCAGTGCTTCATAATAGTTATTTAACATAGCTTCGTTAACCCGGCTGGGAAGCCTGAAGTCCTTTTTGTAACCGGGTACAAAGGGTGGCAGGTTGGGGCCTCGCACGTAATCGGGCAAACTCAAAAGATAAAAATGCCGGATATGGTTTTGCAGTAGATCGGCACCCAGAATTAAATTGCGTAATATATTGCCGTTGTGGGGCGGGCGCACCCCGGCAGCATCTTCAAGGGCAAAAGCCGCCGCCGTGCCATGGGCGGAGGAGCAAATGCCGCACACCCGTTCAGTAAGATAACTGGCATCCCGGGGATCCCTGCCCCGCAGGATTAACTCAAAGCCCCGAAAAAACTGTACGCTACATTTAGCCTCCACCACTTTTCCACCATCCACCGTAACTTCAACCACAAAGGGGCTATTAGCTCTGGTTACTGGATTGATAGTAATTTTTTTCATAGATGACTGTTGCCCCCTTTTTTATTTAATACACAGCTTGTAATTTACATCTTACGGAAAGCGGCAGAATCAATCTTCTCCGGTTAAATCAATTCTTTTTCTTTAACTTGAATTTAATGCCGTCCACCAGCTTTTGGGCCGGCGTGGTCTGCAACACCTGCAGGCCAAGTTTTGGGGGCGCCAGGCCTTTCTTGATGGTTTTGGCCAGCCGGCCCTTTTTAATTCTGACCGCCAGGTGACTACCAATGCCCAGGGCTGCCAAAGTACCGGTTATTGCTCCGATGCGGTCGGCGTTGACAGTAATTTGGGGCAGGTGGATATCCGGTAGATGCTCGAAAAAGGGCATGGTGTGCTCCGGAAACTCGGGGTTTACACAACCTATACAGGGAGTGTTGGCCTTAACAGGCCAGTTAACGTGTTCCCCGTTCCACTGGCGGTACGGGCAATCCGCAAAGGTGACCGGACCCTTACAACCGACTTTGTACATGCACCAGGGCTCCCCCAGTTGAGCGGCAAATATACCGCTGTCGAAATAGTGCCGGCGCTGGCACAGATTATGAATTGTTTCCCCGTAAAACAGTGTAGGGCGATTATATTCGTCCAGTTCGGGTTCACCATACCATACCAGGTGGGCCAGGGTGCCCACAATCCAGCCCGGGTTAACCGGGCAGCCCGGTACATTGATCACCCGCCGGTCCAGTATCCCCTGCACACTTTTACCCCGGGAGGGATTGGGATGAGCGGCATAAGGCCCCCCAAAGGCGGCGCAGGTACCCACCGCCACCACATGACCTGCCGCCGCGCCCAGTTCCCGCACCGCCTCCAGAGCCGTGTACGGCTTCCCGTTACGGTGACCCACTACACAGTAAAGGCCGCCGGAACGGGTCGGCACCGTGCCTTCCACAATCAATAAATACTCACCGGCATGTTTGGCCAGGGTGTCCTCCAGCACGCCCGTGCTCATATCCCCTTCGGCAGTCATGACAAAGTGGTTGTAGCGGAAGTCTATCAAATTCGTGATCATAGCCCGGTAACCGGGATCCAAAGAGTTTAAAAAGGATATACTGTCCCCGGCACAGGTATTTGTGCCCAGCCAGAGTACCGGAGGACGCTTTTTTTTATCCCCGGCCAGTAAACCACCCACCAGCTGGTTAGTGGTTTTTTTTACGTCCATGCCGCTTTTACCGATAATTTTTATAAAGTCTTTTATTTTCATCATCAGCACCTAAGACAATCTTTCCCAAAACATTCATAAATATAAGTTCTGTTTTATTTTGCTGTGTTAGCCATCCATCTATGATATGCCGGCTGTGATATAACGGTGGCAATCTTTGAAAAAAATTCATAGTTAAGCCAATAACTGCACACAATAAGGTTACCGGTTCTATTCAACAACCACCGGCAGATAGGCATGCTAAAACCATAAATCCCCGCTGGGAAGTGGTTAAACAATGTATACAAGGAGTTTTACTATGGCGGCTTTTTTTAGCAAAATCCGGCGACCCCGCCGTTTGAACGCGGCCAAAAAACCGGGCCAGCCAGGCCATCAGAATAGCCGGCCCGGCAATTCCGGCCAGGGTTACCCGGGTCTGACTTTAAGTACCGGTATAGAAGATAATCTGCGCAATTTAAAAGAGATTTTCAGCAACTGCGACGACATAGTTATGCGTGAGTTTTTATTTGCCCAGCGGGAGCAAATAAAGCTTGCATTAATTTATATTGACGGCTTGACCGATAAAAATCTGGTCAGCGATCAAATTATGCGGGCGCTATCCCTGGAGGTACCTGTGGCCACCAATAAAACGGCCATTACCAAAGAAAATGCCTGGCACTATATTAAAATGCGCGGCCTTTGCGCGCACCAGATACAGGAAACACAGCAGCCTGAAGAATTAATTAATGCGATTTTATCCGGAGACTGTGTGTTACTGGTGGACGGCCACGCCAGGGCACTGATCATAGGCAGCAGGGCATGGGCGGCCCGTTCCATTGGGGAATCCAAAACTGAAACAGTGATACGGGGACCCCGGGAGTCATTTGTGGAGACACTGCGCACCAATACGTCTATGCTGAGGCGTAAAATTAAAAACCCCAATTTAAAAATTGAAACATTGCAGTTGGGGGAAGTAACCAAAACCGATATCGCCGTTATATATCTCAAGGGAATCGCAAAACAAGAATTGGTACAGGAGGTAAAAAAGCGACTGGCGGGCATTAAAATCGACGCGGTACTGGAATCAGGTTATATAGAAGAACTGATCCAGGATCACCCCTACTCGGTATTTCCCACCCTGGCCCACACCGACCGCCCTGACCGGGTTGCCGCCCATTTATTGGAGGGCCGGGTGGCCATTATGGTGGACGGCACGCCGGTGGTGCTGGTGGCACCTTACTTATTTATTGAAACCATCCAAACGCCGGAGGACTATTATGAACGTTCATTTTTCATGTCCGGTGTGCGGATGCTGCGCATATTTTGCCTGCTGATCGCTTTGACCCTGCCCTCCTTTTATATTGCCATTGTTTCATTTCACCATGAAATGCTGCCCACGCCGCTGCTATTAAGTATCGCAGCCCAGCGGGAAGCGGTACCCTTCCCGGTATTCGCGGAGGCGTTAATAATGGAATTAGCCTTTGAAATTATCCGGGAAGCCGGCATCCGCCTGCCCCGGGACGTGGGACAAGCAGTAAGTCTCGTCGCCGCGCTGATTATCGGCCAAGCCGCGGTACAGGCGGGTTTGGTGGCCGGGGCCACCATTATTGTTGTGGCATTGACGGCCATGGCCTCGTTCACAGTATATTACAGCAGTAGTATCACTTTCAGGCTGTTAAGGTTTCCTCTGATGTTTCTGGGCGCCTCCTTTGGATTGTTCGGCTTAGTAGCAGGTATCATTGTCATAGTGGTACACATGGCCAGTTTGCGTTCTTTCGGGGTTCCCTACCTGGCACCGCTGGGTCCCATCATCGCAGAAAATTTAAAAGACACGGCAATACGGGTACCCTGGTGGGCCATGAATAAACGCCCGTATTTCACCGGGCAAAACAACCCGCGGCGGGAGGCACCGGGTATGAAATCACCCTCTCCGCAGCCTAACAATGAATAGGTGGTGAAACAGTTGCTGGAGAGAGACCGAATCAGCGGCGGACAGGCTGTGTTGCTGAATATCACCATGATCATCGCCACGGCCATGCTCGGTGCCCCGGCCATTGCCGCCACCCATGCCCGGCAGGACGCCTGGCTGTCCATGCTGCTGGCTACACTGCTGGCATTGCCCATTGCCCTGGTTACTGTCAAACTGGGCACTTTATTCCCCCAAAAAACGCTGGTGGAATACACCGGTGACATACTGGGTAAATGGCCCGGTAAGCTTATTGGCCTGTTATACTTGTTGTGGTTTATCCAAATCTGCGCGGTGATGATCAGGGAATATGGCAACTTTCTGGTTGATGTATTCCTACCCGAAACCCCTTTGATCGCTATTAACATCATTGGGGCAGCCCTGGCTGCTTACACCGTTAAGAAAGGCCTCGAAGTTCTGGTCCGGGTAAATCAAATTTTTTTACCGCTGATATTAATTTCAGTCGTATTAATATTTTTACTAGCCCTGCCGGAAATGCGCATCGAAAGGTTCCTGCCGGCATTTGAAACGGGTGCGGTGGATATTTTCCGGGGTGCCGTCGCTCCCTTGGCCTGGATGGGGGAGATCAGCACCTTTGCCATGTTGATTCCTTTTTTGACCCGAACCGGACAAGCACCGCGCATCGCTATAATTACCATACCCCTGGTGGGGCTGTTTTTTACCCTGCTGACGGTGGCCAGCATAGCCGTGTTTGGACCCAACATCGCCAATATGAACTTCCCCGTGTTAAATACCGCCCGGGTAATTAACATAGCCAACTTTATTGACCGCCCGGAACCACTGGTTATGACCATCTGGGTAACCGGGGGACTGCTCAAAATATCAATTTTTTATTATGTTATCGTGCTGGGGTCCGCGCAGTGGCTGGCCCTTAAAGATTACCGCCCCCTGGTGCTGCCCGTGGGGGTGATACTGGCGGCCCTTTCCATGGCAATGGCCGATAATATACTGGAGATAAGTCATTTCATTGCCTACATCTGGCCACCATATGCACTGATAACATTTGAATTGGGTATACCGGTGCTCCTGCTGACCATCGCACTGCTTAGAAAACAGGGAGGAAACAAAAGTTGATTAAAAAAGCTCTCTGCCTGCTGTTGACAATAAGCCTCATTCTTCCCCTGGTGGGCTGCTGGAACCGCAAAGAATTAAGTGAACTGGCCATAGTACTGGCCGCGGGTTTGGACAGTACTCCCCAGGGTAATATCGTGCTTACGATACAAATAGCCAGACCCAACGCCTTTGGCAGCGCCCAGGGCGGCCAACAGCCCGGTGGGGGAGGGCAACAAAACAATGTCTGGGTGCTTTCCCAGGAGGGTGAAACAGTCATGGATGCCATCAGGTACCTGGAAACCAAGGTTTCCCGTCATATTTACTGGGGCCATACCGTGATACTTGTTATAGGAGAGCAGTTGGCTAAAGAAGGTATACGCAAAGCCATAAACTTCTTTTCCCGCTCCCCATTCAGCCGGGAAACCATCTGGGTCATGGTGGCCAGAGGGCAGGCCCGGGATGTTTTAAACAGCCATTCACAACTGGAAAACACCTCGGCTCAATCCGCCGGGCGCATGATCCGGGCAGGTGCGGGTATGTCGGTTATGTTGAAGGACTTAAGCATGATGCTGGCCAGCAAAGGCACAAACCCGGTACTTCCCCGTATAGAACTAACCCCGTCCGGTACACCCCAGGGACCCGAGATGGCCGAAAATATCCCGGAGGCCGAAATCAACGGGCAAGAAAGATATAAAATTCATGCCGAAGCCACCCTTACCGGCACGGCGGTATTTGATGATGATCGGCTGGTGGGCTGGCTGAATGTTCATGAAACCAGAGGTCTGCTGTGGCTTTTGGACCAAATAACCGTCGGGGAAATTACCGTGCCATCACCCGTCGAACCGGATAAAAAAATATCTATTGATATTACCCGGGGTAACACCCGGGTGGAGCCCTTTTATGACGGTCAAGACATTTGGTTTGACGTGCACATGGACCTGAACGGAGCTCTTTGGGAACAGCAATCCACGGAGGAATTGACCGATGAGCAAATTTTTGCCGCCATAGAAAAAAGCACGGCTCGCATTATTGAAGCCTGCGCCCGGTCCGTCATAGAAAAGGCCAAGTACGATTACGGAGTAGACATATTTGGCTTCGGGGAGGCCTTTCATAGAAAATATAAAGATGCCTGGCCGGCGCTGGAAGGCAATTGGAATGAGGCATTTGTCAATGCTGGCATCAATATTAAAGCAGAGGCAACTATCCGGCGCACCGGCCTGGTCACCAACAGAATTTCTAAAGAATAAAAGGAAAAACCGGAGGAAGAAAATGGTCTTCTTATTGATGCTAGCTTTCTTTATTATCACAGGTCTGGAAGTGCCGGGCCTGGTGCGCAAAAAAATGTGGCGCGAGTTAACTGCCTTTTCTGTGCTTTTGGTATTCGGCATGGCCCTTAGCATACCACAAGCGCTGGGCATGACCATCCCCAACCCCAATGCATATATCGAAATAATCTTTAAACCGTTGGTCCAGTGGTTGCAAAAATAGTTGTTTAATTTCCGACCGATAAAGGCATCATATTAGATTTTTATGCAAAATTGTCAGGTATTTGACTGAAATTGTTTATATTTTGGGTAAAATATAAACATAAGTGTTAACAATCCCTTCTCCTAATTACCCTTTTTAATACTCCCTAATCAGCGCCCCGGTCACGGGGCGTTTTTGCTTTTCCCGACCCCAGGTGCTTATTAATATGATATAATAATTTTGAAAAGTCGCAATAAACACACAAGGGGGAATTGATCTATGAACATTATTGGCATTAACGGAAGTCACCGCAAAGGGAAAAACACCGCCGCCCTATTAAATGCCGTGCTGGGCGAGGCGGCCGCCCTGGGCGCCACCACTGAACTGCTGGAGCTATCGGATTATAATATCAAGCTTTGTCTATCCTGCAATAAGTGCCTGGGCCGGGCCCAGTGTTCCATCACCGATGACGACATGGCCATTATCGGAGAAAAAATGCTGGCCGCAGACGGTATTGTCCTGGGCTCGCCGGTATACTGGTCCAACGTAACTACACTGATGAAAAATCTGATGGATCGCTCCCGCTATATGCATATGACCCAAAATATGTTGGCCGGAAAGGTGGGCGCCGCCGTTACCAACGCGGGACTGCGCAATGGCGGCCAGGAAGCGGCACTGCGTATTATGGAATATTTTCTTACCGCCCAGGGATTACTGGTGGTGGATGCCCGGGCCCAAAACGCCCCCATTGTATCAGCCGGTGTAGCCGGATCTTTGCTGGCAGACTTTAAAGATGGGAAAGTGGTCTGGCGTAAAAGCGTGGAAGAAGACGAAGCCACCATGCTGGCTGCACGGCAGCTGGGCCGAAATATGGTGGAATTAATTAAATCCTTGTCTAGTAAATAAGGGTCCTGCTTGATTGCCAGCGGCTTTGCATTGATAAATGGGACCGCCGGCCGTGTTTTATTAGCCATTCATGTCTTCAATAATAACATTGAATTTATCTTTAACCTGCGCCGGCAAGTTACCTTGCGGCGTGTTTTTTATTTCCCCGGCCAATTTCTGTAGCTGGGCAAAAAGCTTTTTATCAGTGGTTACATGTACATCATACTCCGGGGCTATGCCCTTGACCCGGCTGTGTAAATCCTGCCTGATACCCTTTAAATGCAAGCGATCAAAACCGGTAACCTTTACAGCTACGGCTATCTGGTCATTCATCACCAGGGCCGTGCTCTCTTTCACACCCTGCACCGTACCGGCGGTCTTTTCCACTTGCTCCTTTAACTCATTATTAATATAGGCCTGTCCTTCAACCTGACCTGTTTGCGGTTGCGGCTTTCTCTGGGGGGTTTCAACTGTGACACAACCAGTTACCAAGCATATAGCTATGATCCATATCATTGAAAATAAAGTAGCAGCTTTTGTCAGCTTATTCATTTGGTCACCCTTCTTATCACCTTGTCAGTCTTATGCCATCCCTTTCTACTATCCACCTGCGTTATTCAAGTAATTATATCCCCGGCCCTTTTATGTTTATCACCCCTTGGGTCTCACCAGCAATGCCGCCATGAAGCCGAAAATAATGGCCGCCGATATACCCGCGCTGGTTACTTCAAAAATACCTGTAATAATACCCACCAGCCCCGTCTGTTCAGCTTCGGCCAGCGCCCCGCTAACCAGTGAGTTGCCAAAACTGGTAATGGGTACGGTAGCCCCGGCACCGGCAAAATCAATCAGCGGCTGGTAGAGATCCAAACCTGCCAGAACAGCACCAGCCACCACCATACTGCTGATGGTATGGGCCGGAGTAAGTCTACCAACATCCATTAACAACTGCCCCACCACACAAATAAGGCCACCCACAACAAAAGCCCAAAAATATGTTTCCAAAAAACCCACCTCCCCTTAATGGCCGGATACAATGGAAACGGCATGTGCTATACAGGGAATGCTTTCCTTCTGCTGGTAGGATAACGGAGACAAAAGGGCACCGGTGGCTACAATCAATACCTTGCCCAGTTCTCCTCTTTTCATCCGGTTCAATATATGCCCGTAAGTAACGGCGGCGGAACAGCCACATCCACTGCCACCGGCCAAAACCTCGGGTTGCTGCTCGGGGCCGTAAATTAACAGACCGCAGTCTGTAAATATATCGGCGGGTATATCAATGTTATGTTTTTTTAGTAAATCACCGGCAATTTCATATCCCACCCGCCCCAGGTCGCCGGTGGCAATAAGATCATATTCCCGGGGGTCAATGCGCAAATCCCTGATGTGGGCGGTAATGGTATCTACTGCCGCCGGGGCCATGGCAGCACCCATGTTATACGGATCGCTGATCCCCATATCCACTATTCTACCGATGGTTGCACAATCAACCCTGGGACCTTCCCCTTCGGCCGCCAGTAGTGCAACCCCGGCTGCCGTGGCTGTCCACTGGGCTGTGGGAGGTTTCTGGGCACCGTATTCATTGGGATAGCGGAATTGTTTTTCCACCGCCGCATTGTGACTTACTGTACCGCATAGCACATTATTACCTGCCTTGCTGTTAACAATCAATGCACCCAAAGCCAGGCTCTCCATAGAGGTTGAACAGGCGCCGTATAGCCCGATAAAAGGCATCGCCATTGTCCGGGCGGCAAAACTACTGGAGATAATTTGATTCAGCAAATCCCCGGCCAGAAAAAACTGAATATCCTGTTTTTGCAATCCAGCCTTTTCAATAGCTTTTTCACAAGCTTCTTCCAGCATTTTCTTTTGTGCCTTTTCGTAACTATCCTGCCCCAGCCACAGGTCGCCGTGCAAAATATCAAAATCACCGGCCAAAGGCCCCCTGGCCTCAAAAGGCCCCACCACGGTAGCCGTAGACAGGATAGCAGGCTGGTTCTCAAACACCCAGGTCTGGTGACCGCGCTGCATATATTCAGGCTCCTCCCAACATGGACAATATTGTTCTGACCAGGGCAATAACGAAGGCGGCAAAAACACCAAAAACAATTACTGAACCGGCCAGCTTGAACATTTTTCCCCCTACTCCCAGTACAAATCCTTCGCTACGGTGTTCAATGGCCGCCGAAGCCATGGAATTGGCAAAACCCGTCACAGGTACCGCCGTCCCGGCCCCCGCCCACTGGGCGATATGATCATATATACCCAGTGATGTCAATATTACCGATAGTAATATCATCACTGCTACAGTGGGGTTACCCACTGTTTTTTCGGTAAAATCAAAGTTCCACAGGAAAAAGTCCGAAACCCCCTGGGCAATGATACATATTATACCGCCCGCTATAAATGCCCTTACCATATTTTTTAAAACCGGTCTCCCGGGTTCCCTGGCTTTGGCCAAAGACTGGTATTCCTGCTGTACTGAGGTCATTTTCTTTTTCTGCTTGTTGGACATAGCCATGCACCCCCAATGCAACCAATACTATCTTTTTAGCAAAGGTTCCAACTCATGTACGACATCAGCCAGTACTGCCGCTGAATTGGTATACATCTCTTTAGCCGGCTTGTCTTTGGTGCCTAAAGCATATAACTCACAATCCGCCTGGCATTTTTTCAGGGTGGCCCAGGCAAGCTCTTTGGTTTTCGGCTTGGGCAGTTGGATAGCATCGTCAAACAAATCCAGGTAAAGCTGGCCGGTGGAGTCCACCTGTCCGATAAATACATTTTCCGGGGCCACGCCCGCCTTCTCCAACTCGGTGTGCAGCCAATTTCTGTTCAGTCCCGCAGCGGTGAGGGGCTCATCCATGATAACACCATCCATGATAACGGTTTGCGGTACACTTTCCATGCCCACAGCAAGACCGGCGGTTTTGGGGGTAACGGGCTGTTGATCTTTTCTAAGCAGCACGCTGACTTCACCGGTGGGTTCCAGCACGGCAAATTCCACATCGGCCACTTTAAAGGCATTCTTTTTCCTCAGCTGGCTCAATAAATCCTCGGGAGTAAACCGGGCTTCCATTAATTTATCTTCCAATACTTTACCGTGGTTAATAAGTACCGTTTCTTTACCCTGAACAATATCCCTCACCGTTTTATATTTTATTGCCAGCAAGTATATCAAGGCCGGCAGTACAGTCCATACCAGCAGGGCCAACACACCGTGCACCGGGTTCGGTACCAGGTTTAGAGACGTGGCGGCAACAATTCCACCAATGACAATGGCGGTGATTAAATCAAAAAAAGTCAGCCGGGACGTTTGTCTTTTGCCGATTAAACGAGTTAAAAACAAAGTTATTATGAATAAGCCGGCGGAGCGCAGTAAAACCTCCCACCAAACGACCATGCTGTTAACTCCTTATGATAATTTTTTATAAATACACCCTTAAAATCTTTAAAAGCCTTTGTACTGTGGTTCCTCAAATTCCAAAACACCCAACCTGTTTTCCAGATCCTTAATAACCCCTTCCAGTCGTACTATATTTTTTTGCAGTACTTGTTTAGCCTGCTGGTTTGATTCAATGGAGGCGAAACTTTCCAAAGTGGCCCTGGTGCCCTTCAGGCTGGCAATTGTTTGCTTAACCTGACTGCTTACGGTCATAAATATCACCCCCTGTATGCTTATTTTGCATAATAGTGGCGTTTTTATACCCGGGCTAAATATAGATGACAGACAGATGGAAAAACCGGATCAAATGATCCGGCTTCACTCTAAAATCCTTTATATTGGGGCTCCTGCTGCTCAATTTCGTTTATTCTGGGTTCCAGGCTATCCACAATGGCCTGGGTCTGTTGGGCCGCTTTGGTATAAAGATCCTTAGCCTGCTGGTTCTGGGTCTGCATGGCAAACATCTCCAGACTGGCCTGGGCGCTTTTCAGGCTGGCCAGGGTTTGTTTGACCTGGGTGCCAACTGTCATCCGGGGTACCTCCCTTTAATAATTTGTTTTTCACAATTTAATGTTGCCCATAAACTGACATTTATATCCGGAAAACATTTGAAAACCAATATAATACGGCTTATTAGTGCGGTTTGTTTTCAGGATTAGCGTTTATTAAATCAACGTACAAATTACCGCTGGTGTCCAGTTGGGCAATGCTAACCTGGCTAATGTCCGTTACACCATGCTCCCCCTGTAGTTTTTTTACAATCCAGTCTTTACTGAGGCTAATTTCTTTCAACCTGTTTTCAATTAATACCCCATCCTGAACCACAGTGGTGGGCAGTCCCTGGTACGAAGTGCCGATGTTTAAATCTGCCGGAGTAACCGGGTTCAACTGGCTTTTTCTTTGTACTGTAAGGTCACCGTTAGTTTCAAATACGGCATTTTCGACATCACCGATATTGAAAATGTCTTTTTCCCGGAGCATTAACATCAGATCATCCAAGTTAAGCCTCTGCCTGGCCAAAGCTTCTTCATCAATTTTACCGTTTTGAATTACAACCACCGGCTCACCCTCGATGATTTTACGTGCGGGTACCGATTTTAACACCAAAATGCCCGTTAGATAGGGTAAGATCGCCCAAACAGCCATCCCCAGCAATCCAGGCAAAAATGGATCCATGGGCGTGGTGGTTAAAGTGGCAGCTATGGACCCGATGGTAATACCCACCACATATTCAAAATAGGTAAGTTGGGAAATTTGCTCCCGACCATTCATCCGGGCAAATACTAAAAGGAAGATAAAGGAAAAAAGCGCCCGCAGCGGTATTTCAATATACGGATTAATAACCACCCCTCCTAATATTGATTTGGGTTACCCAACCGGGGGAAGCTTTAAGAGATTGTTCGAAAAGCAAGCGCAAAATCTATTTATAATCTTTACTATAGCTGGTCCTTGCAATGTTAACGCAGGTGCCTTTCAACACCTGGCACCAAAGCCCACTTTTTGAATAAACTTTTTAATAATTTATTATATCCAGCCTGCTTATTTATATTTTCTAACAACCCGGGTTATATTCAAAAAAAACCACCCGGCTTTTTACCGGGCGGCTAAGCACCAATAAACAAGATCTAACACTATACCTTTTCCTTCCAAACAGCCACTATTTTATATATCTCCCCGGCTGTGTCAAAGTTATAATTTACATTACCCCAGTCGATGTTATTAACAAATCTGGTAATATATTCCTTTTTGTCCGATTTATAATCCATTTGAAAGGCATGCTCGTAAATATCCAGGACCAACAGGGGGAAGGTCAGCCAAATCGCTTCGGCGTTATCATCAGCAATATAGTTTGACAACTTCCCTTCACACAGGTCAAATACAAGCATTACCCAACCCCGGGAACCCAAACCCAAAGCTATGAATTGTTCCAACCATTCCTCCAGTGAACCGAAATCCCGGATCATCATATTGACAAGTCCCGGAGAAGGTTGAGTTTGCCCCGCTCCCAGGGAAGCAAAATAGTTATTATGCAGCACAACGGAGTTCATGACCTGTGCTTCTTCTTTTTTCAGTACCCGCAACATATTAAATGCCAAAACGTTGTATGATGTATCAGCTTTGAGCAACCGGGCCCTTATTTCCCGCAGTCTGAACCGGTAAGCATTAAAGTGGGCGTTGTAATGGTGCTCTAGTTGTTCAGCGGATATTGGACCACGCTTTGTATCACTGACAGGGCTGCCCAGTTTTTCATTCACCAAGTATATTTACCCCCAAGACTTGTTTCCATCCCATAATAACAAATAATAATTAAACGTTATTTAATTAATTATTAAAAAATCATTACAAATATATATCGTTGTTCGATAATTATGCTTATTGAAGGTGTCAGGATATCAACCGGTAAATTTGTATCCCGTACCCCATACTGTTTTTATATATACCGGATTTGATGGATCACTTTCAATTTTTCCCCGCAATCTACGAATGTGCACATTAACAGTGTTGTCGTCCCCCGGGTAGGTATTGTCCCAGATACATTTAAGAAGGTGCGGCTTGATAAATACCTGGTTGGGGTGGGAGGCCATCAGCCACAGCAGTTCAAATTCCTTGGGCGTCAGGCTAATTGACCGGTCTTCAATTTGCACCAACCTTTGATCATAATCAATAACCAATTTACCATACTTGAGCACCTTTGCTTTGTGTTTGGCAGCAGCAACGCTGCGCCTCAGTACCGCCTTGATACGCAGCGCCAGTTCCACGGGACTAAAGGGTTTAACCTGGTAATCATCTACTCCCAGGCGAAAACCCACCACCCTGTCCACTTCATCACCACGGGCAGATAAAATAATCACCGGCGCATCGGTAAATTCCTTTAATTTTTGCAAAGTTTCAAAGCCATCCATACCGGGCATCATTAAATCCAGTACAATGAGATCGGGTTGTTTTTCCCGGGCCGACTGCAATGCTTCAAAGCCGCTGGCAGCACAAATAACTTCAAAACCCTCCCTGAGCAAAGAATGTCGCAATATTTTCAACACCTTGGGGTCATCATCCACGGCCATTATCTTATAGCGCAAATTTTCGCCTCCTTACAAGCGCCTCCTCCCTAAGGCCCAAAATGTATGTAAAATTTTAACACAATTATCAATAAATTAATTTGCAGCTTTTGATTCGTCATTATATAACGGAATGGTAAAAGTAAACAAACTCCCCCTGCCAACATTGCTTTGTAAAGTTATGGTTCCACCATGCATTTCCACCAGGTTTTTTACCAGTGTGAGCCCGATGCCGGTACCACCATATTTTCGGGAACTGGTGCCATCAACCTGGTAAAACATTTTAAAAACGGCGACTTGTTCTTCAAGATCAATACCAATACCATTGTCAGCAACACTTACACTAATTTTGGAATCTTCCGGTTGCAAAGCTGCATTAACCCGCACCCATCCCCCGGGAGCGGTAAATTTAATGGCATTACCCATTAAGTTGGTCAATATTTGTCCCAACCGCCCGTGATCAGCCCTAACAGCCGGTAAATCAGCAGCTATGCTTAGTTTCAAATCCACCCCTTTATTTTCAAACTGCGGTTTTAAACGCCGCGCCACACCCGTGATTACTTCTTCTAAATTCACCTTTTCCAGATTTAAAACCAATTTCCCGGCCTTTATACGGGATAATTCGGCTATTTCATTCACCCTGTTCAGCAAGTCGTGGCTACTATCACTTATTTCATTTAAATAATCTCGTTGCAGAGGATTTAAAGGACCGGTTTCCTTATCGGATAAAAGTTCGGTAAAGGCAATAATGGCGGTTAGAGGTGAACGCAACTCGTGATTGGTATTAGCCAGAAAAAAATCTTTAAATTGTTCGGACTCCTTTAAAAGGCGGTTGGCTTCAGCAAGTTCACCGCTTTGGCGGACCAGTTCGGCATTGGTTTTATATAACTCGCCAATAGATTCATCAAACAGACCCTTTAATATCAAACTAAAAGAGATTATTTTGAAAAAATGTCCCATAAGGTTATAAAGATCATAAACATTTGTGTAAGTAACAAAGGCCAGCTCGCCCATTATACCAACGAGCAGCGCGTAAAACAGGTAGACATCTCTTATATCATTTGACCGGGTGGTGTATATTTTAAAAGCCGCCAGCAGGTAAAATACTA
The DNA here is from genome assembly GCF_008124625.1 of Desulfallas thermosapovorans DSM 6562. NCBI lineage: Bacteria > Bacillati > Bacillota > Clostridia > Eubacteriales > Desulfallaceae > Desulfallas > Desulfallas thermosapovorans. The sequence goes on along the minus strand of NZ_VNHM01000002.1, from coordinate 112,711 downwards.
TAATTACGCATTCCAAGGCTAATTTTAAGGGTGTTTGCCGCATGGCATGAGGGTCGTACATGATGGGCAAATGGGCCAATTTGACCGCCACCAACCAGGTCACCATCCCGGAAGCAAGTAAAGCCAGGGCCATAATTACCAGCGGTTTTTTTATGCGGATTACCTGGTTGGGCAAAAAGACAGCCGCTAGAATACCCAGTCCCTGCACCATCCTGGCGATCACCCAGTAAGTTGAGGCCTTGTTGGCGGTATTGGGAGTAATAAAGTCGGGCATAGAAACATAAGACAAAGTATGTACGAAATCAAAAACGCCAAATATTAAAAATGTCAGAGCAATAACCAGCATTTTCCTCTGCCACTGGTAAAGATAATCATACCAGCAAAAAATACAAACCAGCATGGCCGCCACAATACTGGCAAATTCCAAAATCATATGGGCGGTTAAAAATATGTCCGGCTCAAGAACCAAGTAAACCCTTCCCACCCATAAGCATAGTAATGCCGATAAAAGGAGTATTACTGCTATCCAACGATTTTGGATGTAAAGGGGCACATCACCAACACCTTTCGATTATGATTGACTTCAAGACCCGGTGAAAGATATTGAGTATAAGATATCTATCCTGCATTGCACTACCGCAAAGAAAAGCAGAATGGAGAACATTCTTATTCGGAAAATAAACTCAAGGGAATAAAAAGAGGGTAATGCAATATATTCGCATAAAGGGCAAAAACTCCTTTAAATAAGCAACCCTGAATTCTTCGGGTTAGATGCAAACAACCGGACGTTAATAGCCCGGTTATCATGTATAACCTACAGGTGGTAAATTTTTGATTAATAAACCATTAATTAATGTTAATCATGTGTGGCGAGATCAAGCCACCTGCTCTTTGTTGATTTCATCCATCATTTGCATAAATATACCAATTATCTGTTTCGATGCATTGGTAAGGCTGATCACATGGCGAAAAGCCTCATTACTATTGCCTTCATGATGATGTTTGACTGCCGCAATGCCATGCTGGTGTACCAGGCGATGGGGTTCTTCGATGGCGGCAAAGGAACGCTGAAGTGCCTCGCTATAGCCTTTGATTACGTCTTTACCATCGCCGTAGTACCAGCGACCTAAACGGCAGTTGTGGTGATCCGCCAGTGTATTATCCCCGGCTATTTCCCCTCTGATAGTCTTAACCACCAGGTTTATCCAATTGGCATGGTCAATAATCCGTTCCGCCAGGAAAGCCGCCAATCCGATAGCCTGAAAATCCCGGCGGTGCTCAATGGCTTTCCATACATCACTGGTAACCCGCAGGGATAGTTCACCATGTTCTTTAGCATCGCTGGCCACCTCATCGGCAAACTTGGTATTTTCAGCAATGGTTTCTGTTTCAGCGGCGATTTCCTGGGTAACCGAGCTTTGTTCATCGGTGGCATTGCTCAGCTGGCTTAGTATTTCCGTCATGGACTTTACACTCTCTTCAATACTGTTAAAAGGTGAAGCTAATTTCATAGCTGATTGAATACCGTTTTTAACTGCATTTACACTATTGTCCAATACTTTAAGGGTAGTATTCATCCCCTCAGTTACCAGGGTAACGTTTTCTTTTATTTGGCCGGCGGACTGTTTGGTCTGTTCCGCCAATTTACGTATTTCTCCGGCCACCACAGCAAAACCACGGCCGGCCTCGCCAGCCCGGGCGGCTTCGATAGACGCATTTAAAGCGAGCAAATGGGTCTGTGAAGTGATTTCATTGATCACCTCAACTATTTCTCCGATACGGTTCACCCGGTGGTTCAGTTCTTTAATGACCCCCACCAATTCACCAATATTGGCATTGGCATGTTCAAGCTCCCGCAGGGCGCTTTCCAGCACCTCTTTGCCGGAGCCCACTTCCTTTTCCACTTCATGCTGCACACCGCTGGCATACTGGGCCGAAGCGGTGATTTCTTCTATAGATGCAGACATTTGTTGCGCCGCCGCCGATAGCGCGTCCAACTCAATGCTTATATTTTTAATACGGTTTTCAGTTTTATAAGCAGTTAGTTCATTATAAGCATTGGAAAACATGGAAAAGGCAGTGGATTTGGCCATGGCACGTAATAATAATATGATATCCTGGTCATTACATTTTTTAAAAAAGGATATTTTCATTCTTTTGCATCACTCCCCGCTTCTTATTATTATATTATATTAAATATAATATTATAAGCCCTTATTGCAAATATTTTATATTTTTTAGACCCAATCTTACCAAAAAGCCAAGGAGCTTTAGGACAGCGGCAGTTCAGTACATACAGCAACTTCGGCAAATAAATTGCATACAAGAGTAAACGCTGCTTTATCCCTGGTGGATATATTCGCCATTGCTACTAAATATCTTTTTTCCTTTAAGAAAGATCCTCAAAAAAGATCTAAAAATTTTAAATTAACCGAGCTCGCAAATAGTAGCTGTTGCAAATTCCCAAAACACATCTATCTATTCCCTTTGATCAACCCGAATATTTTAAACAAATTACGAAATTTAAACGGCTTCCTATCACTTCTTGTGTTATTAATCTCCATAACAGGTTCCTTTTCCTCAGTATGTAATAGTTTTCGTGCCGGAATAGGGGCAAAATGATTGTTAGTTTCTTTACTACGAATCGTTTCTTCTTCAATTTTATGAAGCCGCTGGGTAAAAAAAGCCAGACCTAAACCAAAAGCAAAATGCGCAATTATCGTCACCATAATGCCTAAGGGTTCTTGAGGCAGCTTTGCTTGTACAGATTGGCCCAATAAAGTACCAAAGAGGTTTACCCATATAAATAAACCAAACCCGATTCCTTTAATCCAAATGTGTTTTGTACCGGTCAAGCTGATTAAACCTACAAAAAGAACTCCTAAAGTAGCTGAAACCGTTAAATCTGCCACTCCTCCAATTATGTACGATATTGGTTGTTGCAGATCATCACGTTCGAGAAATCGTGAAGCTGTAATCTGCCAAAAGACAACGTTGGTATAATTCAGTAGATATGAAATGTAATTAACAGATAATTTTAGAATGTCCGCAAGAATACCAATTATCGCACCAATCAAAATGATGTCTTTACCCATAATTTATTCTCCCTTAACACCTGTGTGAGATCCACCTATTATATCTGCACCTGGCACCATAGCCTGTTTTTAAACAAACTTTTTAATATTATTTACCGTTGTTTGAAATGTATACTAATAATTGAAATATGACATTACACCTGAATTCGCCGTGCTTCCCAGGCCGTTTATGGCAAAATTAAAATGAGCACTTTGGAAGTAAAAAAACAGAACATAAAACTGGAAAAAACCATTGCCAGCACCCCTGCATTATCTTACCCTTCTAGTTGATGGGGCTAAAAAGAGGTAAGAAAGAAAGAGAGAATGTTGACAATGGCTCAGATACAGAAGTCATAGCAGAAATGATTTTACCAGCGGCAGCGTGATAATAAAATTAGCCCCTTTACCGGGCTCGCTTTCAGCCCTGATAAGGCCTTTGTGGGTGTGGATAATACGCTGCGCTATAGTAAGTCCCAACCCTGTTTTTTCTTCCCTGGTTGTAAAGAAGGGCGTAAAAACATTATCCAAAATATCATGTTGAATCCCAGGCCCGTTGTCGGACACAATGAGCAGAGCCTCATTTCCGGACAACTCGGTGGTAATATTGATCATTGCACCGCAGGGTAAGAACTCTAAGGAGTTATCTAATATCTGTAGCAGCGCCAGTTTAAGCGAGATCATGTCTCCCAGGATTATCGCACCAGCCTGTAGTTTTGATACCACCTGTATTCTTTTTTCCTTTAGTTGGTCGGCCACCAGCGAAACAGACATATGGACTAACTGGTCTAAATTCACTGGTTTCATATCCAGGGCTTTAGATTTTGACATATGAGTAAATCTTTTTACTAAATTGTGGATTGAATCCAACTCTTTTAAAATAATATCTGTGTATTCCTTGACCTTTTCTGTAGGTAGGTTATTATCCCCGGCTTTTTGGTTCAGGATTTGTACCAGTCCCCTGCTGGTAGTTAGGGGGTTTAGAATTTCATGGGCCATGCCTGCTGCCACGTTACCCAGCATGGAAAGCTTACTTGATTCACTGAGCCGCTTATGAAACTCATAAATGGGTGTAATGTTTTTAAAAATACCTACCGCGCCTATCGTATTACCCTGTTCATCCCTCAACAGCATGGTATCTGTGGTTATATAAAGGTTATTAAAACGGGCTTTTTCGGAACCAATGTTTTCAAACTCCTGGCCGGTTTCCAGGGTAATCAGGGTGTAACGTTCTCCCGGGGGGATTTGGGCAAAAACTTCGTTATAGTGAATTCCACTGATATCTTCGGATCTAACATGAAATATTTCCTCGCAGATACGATTCACGTAAACTAAATTTCCCTTGGCATCAATGATAATAATACCTATATTGGCGGAGTTTAAAATAGGTTCAATTACAGCCCGTACTTGTTTATTAAAAACTAGGCTAGCGATACCCTTATGGAACATATAATATACTCCCTAAATGATTAATAATTCTTTGAACTTATTTTTACGCGCATTGTCCCAGGCAGCGCAGATTACCGGTTTCTGTTGCATAACAAGCTTGATACATGTATCGCATTCGGTCCTGCACCGTTTAATCTCCTCGTTTTTCCCTTCTGCAGCCTTTTGAGGCCAAGAGGGGTCTGCAAACAGGACCCTGGCCAGCCCCACCAGATCGGCCTGGTTGGACGCCAGTATCTGTTCCGCAGCCTCCGGGGTAGCTATACGGCCGGCGGCTATTATCGTGGTTCCGACAACTTCCTTGATGGAGCCGGCCAGATCAGCCATGTAGTTTTCTTGCATGGATAGGGTAACCTTATCCGGTAAGAACATGGACTCATAAGTACCGGCGGTCACGGAAAGATAAGCAACGCCAAGTTTATCCAGTTCTTTTGCGTATATTTTGGCTTCATCCAAATGCAAACCGCCGGGCAACCATTCGTCGGCCATAAACCTGTAACCCACCGGGTAATCCGAGCCGAGTGCCTGCTGTACCCTGTGCACAAGCTGAAGTCCGAAACGCATGCGATTCTCCAGACTTCCGCCGTACTGGTCGTTACGCATGTTGGTTCGCGGGGAAAGAAACTGCGCCGGTAGATAACCGGTAGCCCCGTGAATTTCCACCCCGTCAAATCCTGCTTGCTTTGCGCGCATAGCAGCATCAACGTATTTTTGTATCACTGATTCGATCATTTCTATGTTCATTTCCTCAGGTGCCGGGCCGCCGAACGCAGGAACTGGCGACGGTGCAATTGGGTTCGGCACCATGGCGAACCGCCCACCATGATTGATCTGGCAAAACGCCGCCGCTCCACCTTCTTTAATCACGCCGGCTAAACGTGATAGCTCAGGTATGGATTCGTCGCTGTCGATGGCCATAAGCCTTCCAAATCGGGAACGCTGACCGTCTACAATCATGTTTTCCACCACGACCAGGCCAACCCCGCTTGCGCCCATTTCTTTGTAATGTTCCAGGATAGCCGGGCTTATGGTACCGTCCGCATTGCCGTAGCCGGTAAACATAGGCGCCATGGTTATCCTGTTTTTCAGCAAGCAGTTTTTGATCCTTGCCACCGTGAAAAGCCTGGAACCCAAAATCATCCCCTCCTTTTATTATCAATAATTTAACATTTTCTTGACAGATTAATGAATATCCTTCCAGATATAATAAAATATATCATTTTATGTTATATTAAAAGTCAATTTATGATTTTAAGGATAAATAAGATCTCAAAAAAGAGATAACACCGGAGATTGACTCCGGTGCTACTGCTGATTTCCTGGTGGGAGCAAACGGGCTTGAACCGCTGACATCCTGCTTGTAAGGCAGGCGCTCTCCCAGCTGAGCTATGCTCCCTCGCTTGTTATTCAATTATAATGCCGGAGATGTGTCCTCCGGCACCGGTTTTTACTGGTGGGCGATGACGGACTTGAACCGCCGACATCCTGCTTGTAAGGCAGGCGCTCTCCCAACTGAGCTAATCGCCCTTGTGGTGACCCCACCGGGATTCGAACCCGGGTTACCGCCGTGAAAGGGCGGTGTCTTAGGCCTCTTGACCATGGGGCCGTTATGATCCTTGAATTAGTGGTGGGCCCACTAGGATTCGAACCTAGAACCAGCCGGTTATGAGCCGGATGCTCTACCGTTGAGCTATGGGCCCGGAGGGATTGGCTCCCCGAGCTGGATTCGAACCAGCAACCCTCCGGTTAACAGCCGGATGCTCTACCGTTGAGCTATCGAGGAACGCTACAGCAGTTATTATACAATAAACCTACCCCTCGGTCAATAGTATTTATCAAGTAAATTTTAACTAATCCAAGTAATCCTTTAACTTTTTACTACGGCTGGGATGGCGTAGTTTTCTGAGGGTCTTGGCCTCAATCTGCCTGATCCTCTCCCGGGTGACACCGAATTTCTGGCCCACTTCCTCAAGGGTTCGCGCCCGGCCATCATCCAGCCCGAAGCGCAGGCGCAGCACCTTCTGCTCCCGGTCGGTCAGTGTAGTTAGAACATCATCCAATTGTTCCCGGAGCAAAGTAAAGGAAGCCTCCTCGGCCGGTGCCCGGGCATCGTGATCTTCAATGAAATCACCCAGGTGGGAATCTTCCTCTTCACCAATGGGAGTTTCCAGCGATACAGGCTCCTGGGCAATCTTCAGTATTTCACGTACCTTTTCCTCGGAAATACCCATTTCTTTGGCAATTTCCTCGGGCAGCGGCTCGCGGCCCAACTCCTGCAGGAGTTGCCTGCTCACCCTTATTAATTTATTGATGGTTTCCACCATATGCACCGGAATGCGAATAGTCCGGGCCTGATCGGCTATGGCTCTGGTAATGGCCTGCCTGATCCACCAGGTGGCATAGGTACTGAATTTAAAGCCCTTGCGGAAATCAAACTTTTCCACGGCCTTAATGAGACCTAAGTTGCCCTCCTGTATAAGGTCCAAAAACAACATGCCCCGGCCTACATAGCGCTTGGCAATGCTAACCACCAGGCGCAGGTTTGCCTCGGCCAGCAGGCGTTTGGCTTCTTCGTCACCCTGTTCCATACGCTTGGCCAGTTCAACTTCCTTTTCCGGTGTCAAAAGGGGTACCCGTCCGATTTCCTTTAAGTACATGCGCACGGGATCATCTATGCCAACGCCCTCCGGAACAGTTAGGTCAACCTCCACGTCGTCGCCGGAGTCGTTATCATCTTCTTCAATGGGGGAAGCGTTGATGGTCTCGATATCCTGAGCGTCAGGCACCACTTCGATACCCATGGCGGACAATTTCTCGTATACATCGTCAATTTGCTCGGGAGTAAGGTCTATACCCTGTAAACTGTCCATGACCTCGTGATAAGTCAAGACTCCCCGCTTTTTGCCCTTTTCAATTAATTCCTTGACATTTTTTAAAACCTGTTTTTTATTGGAGTCTTCCTTGCTCATTGCAACATTTCCCCTCCCTTCAGGGTTTGATTAATAGAACCTATCTCTTGCAAAAGGCGTACCATTTCATCGCGATCCCCGGTTTTTTCCGCAACGGCCAGGGCATCCTGCAATTGCCGGCTCTTATCCTGCAGTTGTCTTTTTTTTATAGCAGTAATATAGCCGTGTAAAAGCAACTCCGTATTTTCGCCGGGAACCGGTTCCATTAACATAGCACTCAACCTTTGTTGATACTCCTCTTCCATGTAATCAAACACAACAGATAATGTATAAGAAACAGGCTGTTTATATGTGTCTAAAATTTTGTCATAAACCTCGCGGCAAAAATCATCCTGAAAAAAGTTGCCCGGCAATACACCGGCAACGGTATCAATCAATTTCTCATCTTCCAGGATTAACCTTATTAACCCGTACTCGGCCCTTTTACCAAAATCACCGTTAAATTTAATATTACTTATATTATGCTTATTATTAGCAATTTTATCCGGTTTTACTGCATTTTTTCGATTGTTATTGGTAAATTTTTGGAGTTTTTCCACCACAACATGGTAACCGGTAAACAGTTTGGCCGCCACCAACCTGATCGCTTCGTTCTTTTCCAGTTCTCCGGGTATAGCTGCCAAAGCGGGTAAAACCTCCTCCAGCACGGCATCCTTGGCCACAGAACCCCCCTGATACCTGGCCATGGCCCTTTGGAGTTTAAACTCCACCAGCGGTGTGGCCTTTTCAACCTGCTGTTTCCACTGGTCGAGGCCCCGGGTGCGTAAAAATTCGTCCGGGTCCTTGCCTTCGGGCAAAGTTAATACTCTTACCCGGCACCCCAACTCCTGCAATATATCAAGTCCCCGTACTGCCGCCGCCATTCCCGCAGCATCAGCATCGTAGGCAATAATTACTTCCCTGGTATAATTCATCAACAAACGCCCGTGTTCTCTGGTCATACTGGTGCCCAGTGATGCCACCGTATTGGCCATACCAAATTGGTGAGCGGCTATGGTATCCATATAACCTTCGGTGATGATAACGTATCCCGCTTCACGAATGGCCTGCCGGGCGCGATCCAGACCGTACAGTATCTTACCTTTACTGAAGTAATCCGTTTCCGCGGTATTCAGATACTTGGGCAATCCATCCCCCAGCACCCGCCCGCCAAAACCGACCACCCGCCCCCGGACATCACTGATGGGAAACATCAAGCGACCCCTGAACCGGTCATACACTTTACGTTCACCGCTAACCGCCAGACCAACCTCCAGCAACTCGGGTATGCTAATACCCTTACTCTGCATAAACTTCAGCAGAGCGTCCCATGACGGAAGCGCATAACCCAAGCCGAAGTTTCCGATCATGTCCGGTGAAATACCCCTGCCCCTCAAATATTCCCTGGCCACGGCCGCTTCGGGATGCCGCTGCAGTATAGACTGAAAGAATTCTCCAGCCAGGGCGTTTATCTTCCAGGCTTTTTCCTCCCGGCGCAGGCGCTCCCGAACCCTGGGGCTGTAACCGTCGGGGACCGCCACACCCACCCTTTCCCCCAACATTTTAACCGCCTCGGGAAAGGATAAATTATGCTGCAGCATGATGAATTTAAAAACATTACCGCCCGCATTGCAACCAAAACAATAAAATATTTGTTTATCGGGCGTAACTGTAAATGACGGATCGTTTTCCCGGTGAAATGGACAGTGGCCTACATAGTTGCGACCTTTTTTCTGCAGCGTTACATACTCGGATATTATCTGTATGATATCAGCCCGCTGCCGAATATTCTCCACTATCTCTTCGGGAATAAACCCGCCCATGGATATCACCTTCCAACTGACCGCTGTTTGGCAAACTTTCCAAAACGCAAATCATATTGGTCGTTTAACATTTATTCGCTGTCACTATAAATTATCCTTCCGGGTTCGACATTTTTTTGTCTGCTGTTCCACCCTGCCTGGTGAAACTGCCCCCGGGAATGGCGAAAGACCGGGGAATAAACAACTGTTTAAACTGGGTAATGGCGTAACGGTCCGTCATGCCCGCTATATAATCGCAAACCGCCCGCTCCACGCCTACGATGCGGGACCTGGTCCGGTGTTCTGCAGGTAAATACTGGGAATACTTAACCCAGTAAGTATAAAGGTATTGCAGCACATGCCGTGCCTTGTCCTCTTCACCCTTGGCTTCGGAATCTATATAAACATGGTCAAAGAGAAATTGTCTTAATTTGTCGGTCGCCTGCTGCACCTCACTGCTCATGGCAATAACCGGCCTATCCCGGCTGTTTATAATAACATCCGTGACCATGGTATTAATGCGCGTCCGGTGCTCAAAGCCCAGTATTTCCAAACAAATAGCGGGCAAGTCCCGTACTTTTAAGATTCCGCCCCGGATAGCATCGTCAATATCATGGTTTATGTAGGCCACCCGGTCAGCTATGCTAACTACCTGGCCTTCCAGAGTGGACGGGCGCACCGGCCCGGTGTGGTGCAGAATACCGTCGCAAACTTCCCAGGTAAGGTTAAGCCCCGTCCCACCCTCCAGTTCTTCCACCACCCGCAGGCTCTGCCGGTTATGTTTAAATCCACCCGGCATGACTTCATTGAGAGCGTTTTCTCCCGCATGGCCAAAGGGAGTATGCCCCAGATCATGCCCCAGCGCTATAGCCTCGGTGAGATCCTCGTTAAGGCGCAGGGCCCGGGCTACGGTGCGGGCTATCTGAGCCACCTCCAGGGTGTGGGTAAGTCTGGTACGATAATGATCGCCCTCGGGAATGATAAATACCTGGGTTTTATGTTTGAGGCGACGGAACGCTTTGGAATGGATAATTCTATCCCGGTCACGCTGGAATGCCGTTCTGATCCGGCACGGCTCTTCAGGATGACGGCGACCAACCGAGCGTGCGCTGCACACTGCAAAGGGAGATAAAACTTTTTCTTCCATTGCTTCGGTGTACTGGCGAATGTCCACCTGTACCCCACCCCTTGAAAAATAGATTTAAACGGGTAATCCACAAGTAAGATAAGTTACCCCCGACAAGCCTGACAAGCGACCAGCGGGGGTAAACAGGCAATACTATTATTTCCCCTGGGTACGGTGGGCACGCAGGCCAGCGGTAGCCTGGGCCACCTCCAACACCCGCCGCGCCAGGATACGGGTGCGTATTAACCCATCACGGTCATCTTCGACCGGACGCTGGGCACAGGCACCCAGGTGCCCGGAATCATAATCAATAAAGCCGTCCCCCACCACAGTCATACCCTGACAAAACATCATATCCTGCATAGACCGCAGAGTAGTTTCCTGCCCGCCAAAACGGCTGGCACCCACCGCCAGCGCACCGCCCACCACATTAAGCAGCGCCTTGTCCTTGCGTAAAAAACGTGTTTTATCCCAAAAGGCCTTCAGCGGTGCTGAAACAGTACAGAAATACACCGGGCTGCCCATAATGATACCGTCACAACGGCGCAGCAAATTATAAGCTTCCTCCAGCGCCGTGTTACGGAAGCAATTACCTTCACAAGGATTGGAACAGGCCACGCAATAGGGCACCTTGGACTTGGTCATTAAGTCGGATACCTGCATAAAATGCCCTTCACCGCCTGCAGCCGTTATCTCTTCCAATGCCACCCGAAGCATCAGTGCTGTATTACCTTTGGCGTTGGGACTTCCATTAATTGCAACTATATACATAGAACTCCCTCTTTCTTCAATAACCAGTGTTTAAGTTGGCCCAACTACTTAACATCTCATCTAAGATTTAAGCACGAATTTATAAAATTTATGCCCAAAACCATGATTTATGCTTTATATCAAGGGGTCAACCGTACCGAAGCCAATAATTGATACACCGGGCCTCTACTGGTGAGCCGGCTTTTCATTAAATCAATGCTGGATACCGCCAACCCGCCGATATTCCCCCGGTCATCGCCAATTTCCCGTGCCCTGCGCACCAGCAAATCACTGCCCTGGGGAGAGCGTAATCGCCCCAGAGTTAAATGGGGCGCAAAATTTTGACCATCAGCCCAGCCCAGCGCGGTCATACACTCCTCCACCCGCCGGTATAGGCGGTGGAACTTTTGCACTTCACCATGCACGCCTACCCAGATAACCCGGGGGCGGCGCGGCCCCGGAAAAAAGCCAAGCCCGCTCAACTGCAATTCAAAACCACCCGTTCCGTGCACGGCTTCATCCACCACTCGGACAATTTCATCAATCCGGGCATCTTCAACATCACCCAAAAATTTCACGGTTAAATGCAGGTTATGCTTTTCAACCCATTTAACATTAACCGGGGCGGTACGTAAATCGGACTGCAATGCAGCCAGCCCGGCTTTTATATCCTCCGGTAAATTAACGGCCCAAAAAAGTCGCAACTGCCGCACTGTATCACCTGCCTGTCCAACAAAGGGTTGTGTCGATGCCCTGGATTTTTTGTACTTCTATATTTTTTCCCATATTCCTCTTAGTTAACAAATATTTAATATTGACCATTTAAAAGGCCAACGGCCTTCTGCTAAGCTTAAATAAAAAACCAGGGTACCGCGTCATAATCCCATCAGGTGACAGAACCCTGGTTAAAATTTTTATTTAAGCCTTACTTAGATTGGTCTTTATTTTTAACAGCAGCCTGGGCGGCAGCCAACCGGGCAATGGGCACTCTGAAGGGTGAGCAGCTTACATAGTTTAAGCCGGTAATATGACAGAATTCAATGGATGAGGGCTCGCCACCATGCTCACCGCAGATACCTATCAACAAATCGGGTTTCACACTACGACCCAGCTGCACCGCGGTTTGCATTAATTTACCCACCCCGCTGCGATCCAGCACCATAAAGGGATTATCCTTCAATATTTTCTTCTCCACATAATGCTGCAGGAACTTACCCTCGGCGTCATCACGGGAGAAACCCAATGCGGTTTGGGTCAAATCGTTGGTACCAAAGGAGAAGAAATCAGCCGCACCGGCCACCTCGTCGGCCAAAAGCGCCGCCCGGGGCACTTCGATCATGGTACCCACGGTGTATTCAAACTGCACACCTGTCTCCTTCATTACATCGGTGGCCGTCTTCTCAACCACCTGGCGCAGGAAGGAAAGTTCGTTAACATCAATCACCAGTGGTATTTCCACTTCCGGAATTACCTTATAGCCTTCCCGTACCAGCCGCGCCACGGCTTGGAAAATAGCCCTGGCCTGCATGGCGTAAACGGCCGGGAAGGTGATACCCAGGCGGCAGCCCCGGTGTCCCAGCATGGGGTTGAATTCAGACAGCGCGCGCACTTTCTTGAGCAGTTCTTCCTTTTGCCTGATTTCGTCGGCACTGCCTCCGGTCAGCCGCAAAGTGGTGATTTCCACCATCAAGTCCTCAGCATTGGGTAAAAACTCATGCAACGGCGGGTCCAGCAACCGGATGGTTACCGGCAAGCTTTCCATGGCCTTCAGAATACCATAGAAATCCTCTTCCTGCATAGGCAGCAATTGAACAAGGGCATTATTCATCTGCTCGACATCCGAGGCCAGAATCATCTGTTGCACTATGGGCAGGCGATCCTGGGCCATAAACATATGCTCGGTGCGAACCAAACCGATACCCTCGGCACCGAATCCCCTGGCTTTGGCAGCGTCTGCAGGTGTGTCGGCGTTGGCCCGCACGCCCAAAGACCGGATTTCATCCGCCCAGGTAAGCAGTTGCTGAAATTCATCGCTGAGCTCGGGATCAATCATGGGCACCTCGCCCAGCATGACCTGACCTGTAGCCCCGTCTATGGAAACGATATCGCCTTTTTTAACGGTTACCCCGCCAACTACAAACTCTTCTTTGGCATAATCGATACGAATAGCTTCACAGCCGCACACACAGGGTTTACCCATACCCCGGGCCACCACTGCAGCGTGGCTGGTCATACCGCCCCGGGAAGTAAGGATACCCTGGGCCTGCACAATACCATGAATATCATCCGGTGTAGTTTCAGTGCGCACCAAAACCACCTTTTGCCCGTCCAGGCCAAGTTTCTCGGCCTCATCGGCATCAAACACCACCTGGCCGCTGGCGGCACCGGGGGAAGCCGGAAGACCTTTGGCAATTACCTGTAGCTTGGCATTGGGGTCGATGCGCCGGTGCAGCAGGTGATCCAGGTGGGCCGGTTCCACTCGCATGATTGCCTCTTCCTTATTAATCAGACCCTCGTTTACCATATCCACCGCAATTTTGATGGCGGCTTGGGCGGTACGCTTGCCATTACGGGTCTGCAGCATCCACAACTTGCCCCGTTCAATGGTAAACTCGATATCCTGCATGTTGCGGTAATGTTTTTCCAGTAGTGTGCAGGTTTCAGCAAATTGTTTGTATACACCGGGCATGGTATCCTTCAAAGTGGCAATGGGCTGCGGGGTACGGATACCGGCCACCACATCCTCACCCTGGGCATTAATTAGATACTCGCCGTACAATTCATTAACGCCGGTGGACGGGTTGCGGGTAAAGGCCACGCCGGTACCACAGTCATCGCCCAGGTTACCGAACACCATCACCTGGACGTTCACAGCAGTGCCCAGGCTGTCCGGTATTTTATTCACTTTACGGTAAACAATGGCCCGCTCGTTATTCCATGAATTAAACACGGCATAAATGGACTTAAACAGCTGTTCCATGGGTTCCTGGGGAAACGGGCTGCCGGTTTCCCGTTCAATAAGCTTCTTATATTCTTCCACCACCACCTGCCATTGTTCGGCAGTCAGTTGATTATCAAATTGGACATTGGTCAAATCCTTTTGCCTTTCCAGGATGTGTTCAAATTTATCATGCTCAATACCCAGCACTACATCGCCGAACATATTTAAAAAGCGGCGGTAGCAGTCCATGGCAAACCGGTCATCCCCGGCGGCCCTGGCCAGTCCCTTGACTGTTTCATCGTTTAAACCCAGGTTCAACACAGTATCCATCATACCGGGCATGGAAATGGGTGCACCGGAACGCACGCTGACCAGCAAAGGATTGTCCGGATCGCCAAAGCGTTTACCGGTTTTCTCCTCCAGTGTTTTTATCTTTTCCCGCACTTGCTCTTCCATGCCGGGTGGGAATTGCCTGTTCTCTACATAAAACTGGTTACAAGCATCGGTGGTGATTATAATGCCAGGAGGAACCGGTAATCCTATACTGGTCATTTCCGCCAGGTTGGCACCTTTACCACCCAGCAGATCCTTCATATCAGCCCTTCCTTCTTCAAATGTATAAACCCATTTGTTAACTACCATGCCTTTCCCCCCTGTAGTATATTTCCAGCACGCGGCTGGCGGTTTCTTCAACGGCTTTATTAGTTACATCAATTATTGGGCAACCAATTTTTTTCATTATCATTTCTGCGTATTCCAATTCTTTTAAAATGCGTTCCATGCTGGCATAATCGGCATTGGAAGTAAGACCCAGCGATTTTAACCGCTCCCGCCTGATTTCATTAAGCTGCCTGGGACTGATTTTCAGGCCAATCACCTTGTGCCGAGCCAGGCTGAAAATTTCCTCGGGCGGAGCCACTTCCGGTACCAGCGGCACATTGGCGGCCTTGATACGTTTATGGGCCAGATACATGCACAATGGTGTCTTGGAAGCGCGGCTCACTCCGATAACCACCAGATCCGCCCGCAGGATACCGCGGGGATCCTTACCATCGTCATATTTAACGGCAAACTCAATGGCCTCCACTTTACGAAAGTACTCCCGGTCCATTTTGCGCACCAAACCCGGTTCCAACCTGGGCGGGGAGCCTTTCAGCCTGGTTAGGGCTTCCAACATGGGGCTCATGATATCCACCGTTAGGATCTGGTGTTTTTTTGCTTCCGCCACAAGAGTCTCCCGGAGCTCCGGCAGTACCAGTGTATAGGCGATCATACTATTAAACTGACCGGCTTCCTCCACAATTTCCGGAATTTCCGATGCTTCATTAACGTAGGGAACCCGGCGGATCTCCACCTCGCTGCCGTCAAACTGGCTGGCTGCCGCCTTGGCCACCAATTCAGCCGTTTCACCAATGGAATCCGATATGATATATATTACCGGTCTTGGTTTATTATTTTCCGTGGATATGGATACCGCCTCCTTAGTAAGCACCTTCGCCCAATTCAACAAACAGCCTGGTGACATTGGTTTTGCTGAACCGCCCCACCACTTCCAGATCCTTGTGGTCGTCCTTTCCTTTAACCTGGCGCACCACCGGTAAGGCATCCACTTCATGGGTGATTAATTTACGGGCAGCCTCCAAAACTGAAGCGTCTGACTCCACATAAACAACATTGGGCATTCTGGTCATTATTACCCCTACAGGCAATTTGTGTATATCCTGCCCGCCCAGGGTGGTTTTGAGCAAATCTTTGCGGGAAATTACCCCTTCCAGAAGGCCACCTTCACGTACAACAAACATGGTGCCCACATCTTCTATGAACATGGTGACAACAGCATCATAAACCGTGCACTGCTCGGAAACCACCACCGGTACCGATTTGATATCATTGATGGTTATTTGGTGCAGTTTTTCAGCCAGCTCCTGCCCGGGTTTTTTGCCGCTGTAAAAATAGCCTACCCGGGGGCGGGCTTCCAGCATGCCCGACATGGTTAAAATGGCCATGTCGGGTCGCAGCGTGGCTCTGGTAAGTCTCAGCCGCTCGGCTATTTGTTCACCGGTGATAGGCCCTTCCTTCTTAACTATTTCAAGAATAGTTTCCTGCCTTTTGCTTAGCTCCATATCATCGCCCCTTGCAGAGCAAATATGCCATACTATTAACCTTGGCTCTTATAAATAATATATATTATATATTCAGATGGAATTTCCTCTTAATAAGTATATTATTTTTTTGTTAAGCTTTTATCATATTTCAATGATTTTATTTATTTGATGTTACCATTTTACTCAAGTCTGCCATACTACCAATAAATGCCGCGATTTTTTTCAATAGCGCCAGGCGGTTATCCCTGATCCGTTCATCATCCACCATCACCATTACATCATTAAAAAAGCGGTCCACCGGTTCTTGGAGCCGAGCAATGGTGGAAAGGGCGGCGCCGTACGCCCGGTCGTTCATTCTGGTGGTGGCGGTGGCGGATACTGATTGAAAAGCCTGGTAAAGTTCCCGCTCGGCGGCTGAATCAAACAGTGCCGGGTCCACCCGGTCATGGGCCGCTTTCCTGGCCAGGTTATATGCCCTGGTAAAGGCAGTGAGCAAGGCGTCAAAGGCCGGGTCCGTGCGAAATTCTTCCAGGGCCTGGCCCCGCAGCCAGGTTCCCGCCAAATCATCTATACCGGCGGCCAAAACAGCATCAACCGTATCATAGGGCAATCCCCTGTCGATAAATAAACCACGCAGGCGCTGCCGGAAAAATTCTTCCAACTCTCCGGTAACCTGCTCCAGCGTCAGTTTCATGTGCACCCGGCCGGTGTAGCCGCTGTACGCCCGGGCAATAATCTCCCGCAGGGACAGTACCAAACCGCCATCCAATATAATATGGCATATTCCCAGAGCCTGGCGCCGCAGGGCGTAGGGATCCTGGGATCCGGTGGGCATAATACCCACACCAAAGCAACCCACTATGGTGTCGGCCTTATCGGCAATGCTCAATACCCGGCCCGGTAATGTTTCAGGCAACTCATCGCCTGCAAAGCGGGGCAGGTAATGTTCATATATCGCCCTGGCCACCCTTTGCGGTTCACCTTGACGCAGGGCGTACTCCCGTCCCATAATCCCCTGCAACTCCGGAAACTCGTAAACCATGTTGGTTAACAGATCTGCTTTGGCCAAATAGGCGGCCCGGGTGGTGTCCCCCTGCTCTTCAAGACTTGCGCCCAAACGAGCGGCCAGCAAATCGGCCAGGGCGGTAATGCGCTGCACCTTTTCGTAAACCGTACCCAGGCTTTCTTGAAACACCACCTTTTGCAGTCCTTCCACCCGATCCGCCAGATTTGTTTTCAAATCTTCCTGCCAGAAAAAGGCGGCATCGGAAAGGCGGGCTCGCAGCACCTTCTCATTACCGGCTCGGATAATATTGATGCTTTCCTGATCGGTACCGCCGTTACCCACGGCAATGAACCGGGGCAGCAGGTTACCACCCTCATCGCGCACCGGAAAATAACGCTGGTGTTCCCGCATGGGGGTAATTAATACTTCCCCGGGCATTTGCAAATATTCTTTATCAAAACTACCGCACAGGGCAGTGGGATATTCCACAATATTAGTAACCTCATCCAACAAGTCGGGATCAATTTCCGCCTGCCCGCCTTCCCGGGCTGCAGCTTCAGTTACCTGCCGGCGAATGATTTCCCGGCGTTCGGCCAGATCAACAATTACATTCGCTTTACGCATTACATCAAAGTAAGCGCCGGCCTCATCAACAACCAGCTTACCGCTGCTCAGGAAACGATGGCCGTAAGTATAACGATCGGCTTGCAAACCAGCCATAGTGAAGGGCAGCACATCACCGCCCAAAAGACAAAGCAGCCAGCGGATGGGGCGGGCAAAGCGCATGTCCAGGTCGCCCCAGCGCATGGGTTTGGGGAAATGCAGCCCTGTGATTAGTTCCGGGGCCAACTCCTTTAGCACGGCAGCGGCAGGCCGGCCGGCCTCCTGCTTGACGGCAAAAACATAGTCCACCGGGCCCACCGATCTGCGCACCAGATCTTCCACCTTGACACCGTTGCTTTTGGCAAAGCCAAGGGCAGCCCGGGTGGGCTCCCCATCAGCATTAAAGGCCACCTTCACCGCCGGGCCTTTAACCTCTTGCAGCAAAGATTGCTGGGTTTCCGCCACTTTCCGTACAAAGACGGTAATGCGGCGGGGGGTGCCGCAGGTGATAATTTCCTCATAAGCCAGCCGGTGCTCCTGCAAAGATTGTTCGGTTAGTTTTTGCAATTGAGTCAGGGCCGGTTCTAAAAACCGGGCCGGCAGTTCCTCCACACCTATTTCCAATACAAAGTCCTTGGCCATATCAGGCACCCTCCTTCCTCAACAGGGGATATCCCATGGCTTCCCGCTGCTCCACATATTTTTGCGCACAGGTCCGGGCCAGGTTGCGTACCCGGTGGATAAAACCGGTGCGCTCGGTAACACTGATGGCGCCCCGGGCATCCAGCAGATTAAAGCTGTGTGAGCACTTTAAAACATAATCATAGGCCGGCAGTACCAACCCTTTGTCCGCCACCCGCCGGGCCTCGCGCTCGTACATATCAAACAGTTTGAACAGCATGGCTGTATCCGCTTCCTCAAAGTTATAGTGAGAATGTTCCACTTCACCGCGGTGATGCACGTCACCATAGCTGACGCCATCCACCCACTGGATATCATAAACGTTATCCTTTTCCTGTATATACATGGCCAGACGCTCCAGACCGTAAGTGATTTCGGCGCTTACCGGCCGGCAATCAATACCGCCGCACTGCTGAAAGTAAGTGAACTGGGTAATTTCCATGCCGTCCAGCCAGACTTCCCAGCCCAGACCCCAGGCACCCAGGGTGGGCGATTCCCAGTTATCCTCCACGAAACGAACGTCGTGTTTGCGCGGGTCAATACCGATGGCCTGTAAGCTCTCCAAATAAATATCCACCACATTGTCCGGCGAGGGTTTCAAGATGACCTGGTACTGGTAATAGTGCTGCAGCCGGTTGGGGTTTTCCCCGTACCGGCCGTCCGTAGGCCGTCGTGAGGGCTCCACATAGGCCACCCGCCAGGGCTCGGGTCCCAGCGCCCGCAAAAAAGTAGCGGGGTTCATGGTACCGGCTCCCTTTTCCACATCATAGGGCTGCTGAATAATACAATTTTGTTTGGCCCAAAAGGCATTCAGCGCCAGTATCAATTCCTGGAAATTCAAATCTAACCAACCTCCCATATAAATATGAAAACCCCCCGGCCCGGCATAAAGCCAGGGACGGGAGGCATTTCCCGTGGTTCCACCCTGATTGACCGCCCCAATAAGGAACGGCCCACTCTTTGTGGGCAGGCTTTACTCACCGGCCCAAAACACCGGCTTTCCTCCTGCGGCTCGGGAGCCCCTTTCACCAAGGCATGCCACCGGTTCACACCACCCACCGGCTCTCTGCAGGGCAACACATTAGCTACTCTTTCCCTCATCGCCAAACTTTAATTATTTTTGAAGCAAGTTTAATTCAGGTGAAGATGCTTTAACTCCACTGAATTTAAAACTGCAAATGTTGGCCTTTGCTTCCCGCTTATAGAGGCGGGAGATTTGCGCCGGTATTTCTTACCATACGTCCTTTGTAAGGTTGGAATACCAGTCCTTCAGGGCGCCAAGTTATTCAGGTCAAAATAAATTTATCAAATCTTGTCATTAAAGTCAATTATATTAGATTACTGTACCGGTGGGTTTTTATAGGTAAAGGTTTCGCCGGTGGCAGGCTGTTCAGATTGCCCTTCCCCCTTTTTGGACCGGTGCTCTATCTCCAGGGTGTATTTTTTGGCCATTGCGGTGGCCGTGCCCAGTGCCCCCAGTATGGCCAATTCACTGCTGGCCAGGGCGGCCAGCACGCCCAGTGCGCCCATTGTGGCCGGCATTTCAAAAACAGTGCGCTCGCCTTGCTTAACCTTGATTCTGGTGTCCTGACCCCGTTGCAGCATTGATTTAACATGCTCCAGGATATCCTGGGCACGGCCCTGTACCTTTTCGGTAAACTCGTCCTGGCCTGTACCCCCGGAGCATGACCGCTCAGACTCTTCCAAATTGATTAACGCCTCAACCACGTCACCCCCGGCATCATCAAGGGCCTTTTTGGCTTCCCGGTAGGTAACCCCGGTTCTGGATCTGATTAAATCGATTTTTTCCAGATCGCTGTTCATGCACGGTTCCCCCTTAAATCATAATTTTGGATATCTTATGGATAAACATATCGTGTTTTGATTAATTTAACCTTTTAAGCAGCTTCTTTATACACCGGGCTTAAAACTATTCAGTTTATCCATAAACTGTAGTGACCGGGACAGTTTTTCCATGTGCCACTGTAAATATTCCCGCATGATAGCGCGCATTTGGAACCGGCATGACTGCGACACGCGTAACCTGTTAATCTTATTTATATCCCAGTTTAATAACGTTTGCATTACCGCCACTGTGCCCCTATTACAGGATATTCCCCCGGCACTGCCGGCACAGCGGGAACAAACCAGGCCACCGGCCCGGGCACTGAACCGGGCTATGGGGCCGTTCACCTGTCCACCACAATTGACACAACTGCTTAAACCCGGCAAATAACCCAACATGGCCATTAATTGCATTTCAAACCACCGCGCCACCAATTCCGGGTCGGCTGTTTTATCCAGTTCCCGCAGGGTTTTAACAATGTGCACAAAAACATCCCCGTGGGGATCTCCGTCCATAGTAAGGGCATCCACCAGTTCAGCAACATGGCCGGCATAAAGCATTTTATCCAGATCCGCCACTAGCCCGGGAAAAAATTCCCGTCCCTCGCACTGGCTGATACTGTCCAACTCCCGCCCCCGCCGCAGTAAAAAATCAGTTACCGAAAAGGGCTGCACCGCCCCCCGCTTGCGGCTGGTGGGTTTGGCCACTCCGTGGGCCACCACCTTGATTTTGCCCCGCTCTTTGGAGAAAAGGGTTAAAATGCGGTGAGCGTCACGCATTTGCCGCGAATTGAGCACCACCGCCAGTACTTTGTAAAGCTTCATTATATCCTCCCAGCCACAGATACTCCTAAATTATATCATGTCAATATGACAATAAAATGTCCACAATGTACAGTTAACCGTCAATGAAAATAAAAATGAGGAGGAACTGTAAATGTCCAGCACGTGCATAAAAAAGACGGGCTTGTTAAAATACCGCGTGCCATTGGAGCAACCGTGTATTTAAACAATTCCGTCCTTTGATCCCTAAATCCATTTTTTCATCTTGAACACCATAAACATCCAAGCCGTCACCCCCAAAAGTCCCGCGGCAATGGCAACGGTGGACCAGGGGCTGTTCTGTTCGGGTAACGGTACATTCATGCCGAAAAAGCCGGTAACAAAGGTCAAGGGCATGAAAATAAAAGATATCACGGCTAGTACACGAATGGATTCGTTGGTCCGGGCACTGATGATGGAGTAGTATGTCTCCAGGGCACCGTCCAGTAAATCCCTAAAGCTGTCGATGGAATCGATGATGCGCTCAATATGGTCCACCAAATCCAGGTAGTAAGGTTCGCTTTCTTTGGAGATCTGGAATACAAACTGGCCGTTACTACCGGAAAACATCCTCTTTTGCGGTAAAATAGCTCTGCGCATGGACAGGATAGTCCTTTTCAGGGCCAGGAACTCCTCGGTAATCTCCTTACTGGCCTGCTCGTACAGTTGATCCTCCAACTCGTCAACCCGCTGGTCGATGCGGTCAAGGATGGGGAAATATTCATCGGTAATACCGTCCAGGATGTAGTATAAAAACATGTCGGAACCTTGTTCCATATACTTGGTCCGGTTGGACAGGCACTCCCTGGCCATACGCCCCAGGGTGGGCAGCGTTCTGCGATGCACCGTCACCACATAATTGGAACTTAAAAACACATTGAGCTGTTCAAGGGTTATTTCCTCGTCACTGTCTTCCTTATAGCGCAGGGCATGGAGCATGAAAAAATAGTATTTATCATAAGCGTCCACCTTGGCCCGGGGGCTCTGCTGCAAACAGTCCTCCACAGCCAGGTAATGAAAATCAAAAATATCCGCCAGGTAATTCAGCTCACGCCCGTTTGAAAAGTCATACAGGTCCACCCAAAGCAAATCATCTTCATGTTGAATTAAATCTTTCTGCGTTAAATCTACATCATGGATTAACCGTTTCCGGGTGGCATCGTAAAAATAAGTTTTGATCATCCGGGTCACCTCCACGGAAGTTATGCAGTTCTGTATTAGTATGCACAGCTAAACTTCGTCGGTGAGGAGATTCTTCCATGCAGGCACCCCCTTTTAATGCAATATAAAAGGCCTTCAGTAGAAATATGAAGACCAATAAAAAACATTCGCCTTCTTCACTCGTGCAGTTTTGGCTCTATACAGCTAGAGAATTTATCTCAGCCACATTAGGTAAAACCTTAATTCGGTAATACCTGCTAACCCGTTACTGTCTCTCGACATTTCCGGGCAGTGGCCTGTGTCTGCATAGTAGCCTCACCTAACGAAGAACAATATTTAATTATTATTCCAAGTATATCTTATTACTTACATGGATAATTGTCAAAAACTTTTATTCCTCCAGCAAACCGAAATTACGCATATCTATGTCCCGGTTACGCCAGTCTTTTTTTACCTTGACCCATAATTCCAGGAAAATTCGCGAGCCCAAAAGCGCCTCCATCTCCTGGCGAGCCCGCTGGCCCACTTCTTTAAGCATGCGACCACCCTTGCCGATTAATATACCCTTTTGACTTTCCCGTTCGGTATATATAACCGCCCGTACAGCCACCATATCCTGGTTTCTTTGTTCCACCTCCTCCACCACCACCGCTACCGAGTGGGGTACTTCCTGGCTGGTCAAATGCAATACCTTTTCTCTGATCAGCTCGGCCATAATAAACCGTTCGGGCCGGTCCACCACCACATCACCGGGGTAGTATTGGGGGCCTTCGGGTAGATAATCAATAATTATCTGCTTAAGACGCGACACGTTTTCTCCGGTAAGGGCCGATACCGGGACGATTTCGGCAAAATTACCGGCTTGCTGAAAAGCTGCTATTATGGGCACCAAATCGCCTGGTTTAACCAGGTCTATTTTGTTAATAGCCAGCAGCACGGGACCCGTCACTTTTTTAAGCTGTTCCAGCATATAACGGTCCCCGGGGCCGGGCATGGCCGCTTCCACCAGCAGCAGCACCACATCAACTTCCCGCAGGGTATTCAGGGCTACCCCCACCATATGTTCACCCAGTTTGTGCTTGGGCTTGTGGATACCGGGAGTATCAATAAATACGATCTGGTAATCCTGGCCGGTAAGCACGCATTGTATTTTATGACGGGTTGTCTGGGGCTTATCTGACATGATGGTTATTTTTTGACCCAACATGCTGTTTAGTAAAGTGGATTTTCCCACATTGGTTCGCCCTACAATGGTTACGAAACCTGATTTGAAAACTGGATCTGGCATAGTAAACCTTTATCGTTCCTTTCGTTATAGAGGATAAAACTGCCGGCACAACTTAAATACGTGTGCTCAGCGAAAAAGCCGAGGGTAGTAATTCCGCGACAGTTGTTTCCCGGTATGCACCATGCCGGTTGGCCAGATATACCCTGGTACCGGTGTCAAACTCAGCCAGCACCTGACGGCAGGCCCCGCACGGACTGCAGTATTCCTCGGTGCCGGCGGCCACCGCCAGCGCGGCAAATTTACGTTCTCCATTGGCTACAGCAGTAAATAGAGCTACCCGTTCCGCACAGACTGTCAGACCATAGGATGAGTTTTCCACGTTGCAACCGGTATATACCCTGCCACCGGTTGTAAGAAGCGCCGCACCCACCGCAAAATTTGAATAAGGCACGTAGGCATTTTGCCGGGCTTCCAAAGCCAGGGCAACCAATTGTTCCGGTTTCATTCCCTCTCCTCTCCTTAAACCCGCAAACGGGGCCAAATTAATAAATAAGCCACTACCAGTGCATTTAATGCAGTAAGCAACACAGCACCGGCAGCCACATCTTTAGCAATTCGGGCCAGCCGGTGTTGCCGGGGGGACACCAAATCCACCACCGCCTCCAGGGCTGTATTGAACATTTCCGCAGCCAGCACCATAAATATCGTTACGGCAAGCAGCACCAACTCTCCCGGTGGCAGTTTCAAGTACAAACCGGCGGCCGCTGCCACTAGCGCTGCCAGCAGGTGAATTTTCATATTACGCTGGGTACTCACAGCGTAAAGTATACCGCTTATGGCCCAGCGAAAGCTGCGCAGCAGGCTGAACAACCGCCATCACCTCTTTACAAAATAGTTCTTTTACAACATAGCTAATGTCAACTTCAATGCCCGGCTTTTAACCGTTCAACGCCTGGTTCAAGTCCCACCTCAAGCGGCGGCAATTCAGTCCCCTTGCCGGGCATGTTATCTTTCAACCATTCAAGCTTATGGGCATGCCTTTCCAGGGCGCAAAACATATAAAAATATTTCCTCCAGACTTTCAACACCCGGCACCACCGGGGGTGGTAGTGCCATTGGATGCGGGAAGGCCCGCTTTGGTCAGGATGTTTTCCTCCTGTACGCGCATTTTTTGTTTGCCGGGCCGGTCCCCGTGGTCATAACCCAGCAGGTGCAACACACCGTGTACGGTCAGGTAGGCTACCTCCCGGGTAAAACTATGACCGTATTCAGCGGCCTGGCGCCGGGCGGTTTCCAAAGATATCACCACATCACCCAGCATGGGTTCGTCTTCATCCCCGGGCATGGCGGGACCTTCCAGCATGGCGAAGCTCAGCACGTCCGTGGGACCGTCAACGCCCCGGTATTGCCGGTTTAAACCAGCAATATAATCATCATCCACGAATACCAGACTCACCTCGACGTTTTCAGGTATGTCGTGCTCCTCAAGGGCCCAAGCCACCACCCGGGTGAGCAATTGCTCCAGGTCAGGACCAACTGGTACCTTTTCCTGTATATTGTTTATTAATACCGGCACTTAAGTTTTCTCCTTTCCATTCCCAGTAACCCGTAAAAAATATCAACCTCTACTTAAAACTTAATCAACCGGTACCTTTTCCCGCAGATTGTTTGCGATTACCGGCGCGTTTACTATTCCTTCTTTCCATTTCCTTGCTCATATCCGGGTATTCTATCCTGTTATGAAATATTCCTGACAGCACCCTTAAAAATGCGCCGGCTATAATATTTAGGTCCTTCAATGTGAGGTCACATTCGTCAAGTTGCTCGTCCATAAGCTTGTCCTTGATTATTTTGCGCACCATCCCCTCCACCCGGCCGGGGGTACGGTTTGGCATGGAACGAACCGCCGCCTCCACCGCATCGGCAAGCATCACAATGGCTGCTTCCTTGGTTTGGGGCTTGGGTCCTTCATACCTGAAGTCATCTTCGGACACGCTTTCATTTTTATTATTTTCCGTCGCCTTGTGGTAAAAGAAACTGCATAAACTATTACCATGGTGCTGTTCGATTATTTCAGTAATGCCCAGGGGCAATTTGTGCTCCCGGGCCAGTTCCACCCCGTCTTTGACATGGGAAGTCAAAATAAGGGTGCTTAAAGTGGGCGCTATTTTGTCATGGGGATTTTCCCCCCCCATCTGGTTTTCAATAAAGAAATAGGGACGTTTTATTTTTCCGATATCGTGATAATAGGCCGCCACCCGTACCATAAGGGTGTCTCCCCCCACCGCGTCCGCTGCCGCCTCGGCCAGGTTACCCACCAGCAAACTATGATGATAGGTGCCCGGTGCCTCGATTTGCAGGCGTCGCAAAAGCGGGTTGCCGGGGTTGGACAATTCTAAAAGGCGCACGGAAGAGGTAATACCAAAGGCACTTTCCAGATAGGGTATGGCCCCGTTGGTCAAAATGGAGGATAGTATGCCGTTGACGGTACCCAGTACCAGGCTGGAGGTAATCAATAGGCCAGTGGGTGTGCCATCCACCAATCCCATGGTAAAAATAGCCGCCACATTGGCCGCACCGGTATAAAAACCGGCCCGGGCCATATCACCCCGCTGGCTGAGCTTGCTCACCCCGTAAACGCCGGTAAAACCGCCGATAAGGGCCACCGCGGCGAACCTGATCTGACCACCGGTCATAATGGCCAGTAAAAAACTCATAATGGCCACCACCAGGACGGCCAAACGGGAATCCAATAGAATGGCGATGAGCATACCCGCCGTGGCAATGGGGGCGACGTAAGCCAAAAGAGCCCCGAATTCAGGCCACTGGGTGATGTTAATGGCAATGATAGCCTTGGATACGCCCAGCACACCAATTACAATGATACCCATCAAATATAAATGGCCGGCATGATTATATATTTCCCTGTTTTGCTGGTAAAGGTAAAAAAGAACCACCAACATCAACAGGGCCACCAGCAAGGCCGAACCCAAAATGGAGGAAACCGGCAAAATGGGACGGGAGAGACCCAGTGCCTCCAGCTTGGCAATATGTTCCTCGGTGACTATCTCCCCCACACCGATAATCTTTTCCCTTTCCTTAATGGTCACCATCACCGGGGGTACCGCCTCCCGGGCCGCCTGCTGCAAACGCTGGGTTTTATCGATGTCAAAGAATTTATTAGGGCGCAGGTAATAGCTCACCATTTCCGCCGCCAGCGTTTTATAGGAGCTATTCAACTGTAAATTATTAACCTCACTCACCAGGTAGTTTTCCACATTTTTAATATTTTCCTGGGTTATACCCTCCCTTGCCTCCATAGCCCTGGCTATCATAGAGGTCAGACTGTTTCTCACCCGCTCCAGGCTTCCCGGATCAGGGATGGCCAGTGTGGTAAGAACATCACCGGGCAGGCTGAAGGGGATTTCCTCTTCCAGCCTGGCTATTTTTTCGCTTTCATCTAGCCCGGCATCCATTTGTATCTCACCGATGGTATTTACCAGCGTGGAAATGTTCTGTTGCACATCCACGCTTACCCGCGGGTCGGTAATATATTGCTGTTCCACCTGGTTGGCCGCTAAATTTTTGGCCTCCTCGGTTTTTACCTTGTCTTGAAAGATCACGCTGCGAGGGGCAAAAACATTGGTGGGCGAAACCTGTCCCACCACCAGGTTAACCCTTTGGGGCATAAACTCCACGGAAATAAGTAAAGTCAGCAACACAAAAAACAAACCAGCGGCCATCCCCCTGCGCACTTTGCGCTTGCCGACCAGCCGGTTTAAGCTATCCGCCAGTTTTCCCCTTACCGCACCCAGAGAAAACATTTATATCACACCTCAGTTCTTTCCGCCAAAGCACCTTTTTCCTCATAAGCCTGGACTATTCGCTGGACCAAAGGATGTCTGACAATGTCCTCACCGGTAAAATGATGAAAAGCTATCCCCTCGATACCATCAAGCACTTGACGAGCGTGCACCAATCCCGATTGTTGTCCCCTGGGCAGGTCCACCTGGGTTTCATCGCCGGTAATCACCGCCCGGGAGCCGAACCCCAACCGGGTTAGAAACATTTTCATTTGTTCGGGGGTGGTATTTTGGGCCTCGTCTAAAATAACAAAAGAATCGTCCAGCGTCCTACCCCGCATGTAAGCCAGGGGTGCGATTTCAATAACCTGCCGCTCCAGGTATTTTTGGGTATTTTCAATACCCAGCACATCATAAAGGCTATCATACAATGGCCGCAGGTATGGATCCACCTTTTCCTGCAGATCGCCGGGTAAAAACCCGAGCTTCTCACCCGCCTCCACCGCCGGCCTGGTCAGCACTATTCTGTTCACAGCCCGGTTGCGCAGTTCCCTTACCGCCATCACCACCGCCAGGTATGTTTTACCCGTACCGGCGGGTCCCAGGGCGAATACCACGTCATGTTTATGCAACTTCTCGATATATTGCTGCTGGCCTATTGTTTTTGGTTTAATTTTTTTACCCCGGGCTGTTACCAGTACCACATCCCTGGCCAGTCCGGTCAGCGCTCCGGCATGGCCGGAATTTACCGACTTAATGGCATAATTGATCTCGTGTTTGGTCAACCGGTTGCCGGCCTGGTAATATTCCTGTAACTGTTCAATTATTTTTCTTGTTTTTTGCACCTGTTCACTTTGTCCCATGATGACCAGCTCTTCACCCCGGGCTACCATTTTCACCCCCATCGAGTTTTCCACCAAAGACAAGTTCTCATCATGTTTGCCAAATATTTCTGCCGCAGCACCAATATCATCAATTATAATTCTGGTTTCCGTTACCCGTGCACCTGTATTATCCGTCAATACCAGAGCCTCCTCCACCCGGTTGATGAGGTTTTTCCACAGTTATTTCCTCCAGCGTTTCCACCTGGAGCCGAACCCGGACAATATCCTCTTCACTGGCGGTCTTCACTTCCTGCAATTTTGTTTGCAATATTTTAACATTACCGGGCATCCTGCCACGCAATTCCTCCATTGCCCGGTCACCGGCCAGGTCACGGGCCTCGGCCCGGCTTATTTTATTAATATAAATATCTTGTTCTACATATTTAACCGTTATAAATTCGACGGGTACATTAATATTCCTCCATTGGGGCAGCCTTTTAACTTCGGCGTGTTCAGCATAATGAGTATAGGGCACTTGCCGGGGACCCATTAAAATTATTTCCTTGCCCCCGATTTTCATGCAAAGTTTGGTAATCTCCCGCCCGGTGGGCCTGGTTATCTTTTCCTCCAGTTTGATTTCTTTATAGTCATCATACCATACCCGGGCCCGAACAATACCCCGGGCATGCACATACTGCACCGGCGGCCGCTGCTCATCCTCTTCCGGCATATCAGCATTATTTTCATCTTCTTCATCAATTTCCGGGGGAGGTATAGCCGCCGAAATTAAAACCTGACCGGCGGTTACTGTGTCCCCCTCCTGAACCAGCGGGTGACCGGAAAGTACCAGTATTTCTTTAATGAGACCGTCCTTTTTGGCCACCAGGTCTACGGGATGTTCTCCGTTATCGGGTGGTAATACCTTTTCCACCACTTTAACAACCACCCTTGTCCCATCAACAGTCACACCTACCCATGCCAGGCCGCCCACCTGCTGCATAACCGCCTTTTCCAGTTTCGCCGTATCCAAAGACCACCTGGGCACCCCGCGATGCAGGCCGGCTTTGCGGAGAACCCCGGCTATTTTTTCATCATCCACTGCATTATTGCCTGTTATGTCAATAAACCATACAAAAGAAGATAGTGCATACAGTACAACGACAAAAAACAGTGCCCCGCCCACCAACGCCCGGCGGCGACGCAACCTGCCGGCATAAAATGGTAAACCGTACCGGTGCATAATTTGAAACCGGCAGCGTGTCATACGGGCCACATGACGCAAGGGTTGTACATCCCTGCGCCGTACATTTAGCGCCACCCGTTCTCCGATGGCACCTGTGATTCCCCAGAGATAAATACCCCGGGTGGTGGCCAGGTTGACGAACTTTTCCAGGCATTCCTCGGGGAGGGTAATAGTTACATAACCGTCTAAATAATTTAACAGCTTGAAAAACATTCTCCACCCCCCTAACTTAGAAAAGTAAGGCCGGTTATTTGCCCCTCCACGCATATTTCGTCAGGCATAATATTGCGCAGGGTCAAGTTTTCACCGGTCACCTCGATCACTTTGTCGCTGACCACCACCCGCACCAAGTGGGGGTTATATTCCTGAATACCGCGATGATTTTCGATAAATACCTGCAGGTTACCCACTAACACGATTTTGGGCAAATCCAGCATAATATCCCCCGGTAATTCCAGGTAATCTGAAAATTGTCTTTTAACTTTGTTTTTCAAGTCCTTCCAGGCCATAAAAAATCCCTCCTCGCCACTAATTTATGCGGCGGGGAGGGGAAAAATAACGGCTGTCTGGTTAAATATGCCATTATTTGACCTGCACGCTATTAATTTAATTGTTCTGTTTTTTCTGCATATCCCGCAAGGCATCCGAAATAACTTCGGCAGATATGCCACCGTGGAAGCGAGGTTCATCGTTAATCACCGTAAGGGGCAAACGCACCCGGGGTAAAATAGATTCGATTTTGGGATAATCCTTCACTGCCTCGGTGGAAACATCCACGAATTTCACATTAACTTCGTCGCCAAAACTCCCTTTTAAGGCAATGCCTAATTCCTCGGCCTCTTGTTTCATGGTCTTTTCTGATCCGCAACCTGCGGAGGGCCTGGGGCCTCAGCCAACATGGGGCGTGGGAGCATTTAAACCGAAAATAATAACTTCAAATGGTTGCAATGTTATTTCCTCCTTATATATCGTTAAACTAATTTACCTTCAAATTTTATCATAACCTGTATCTTTAATGTATACCTTTACTATTTTTTTTATAGCCTGCACACTTAAAAATAAGCATATTTTTTTGCTGATACCCGTTCTATAAAATTATTTTATCATTTCCATAAAGGATTTATTAAATATGAACAGAATATTCCACTGACATGCCCCGTGAATATAATGTTAATTTTATGCCCGTTAGGTGGCATGCTATATTAAAGGAGGCCCACAGGCTATGTCTGATAACGCGATAAAGCTTACCGCCCTGGCCAAGACACCCGGGTGAGCGGCTAAAATAGGGCCGCATACCCTGTCGCAGGTACTGCGACACTTACCCGTATCCAGTGACCCGGGTCTTTTGGTGGGGCTTGACACTTCGGATGACGCCGCGGTATACCGCCTGAATGAGCACCAGGCCTTAATACAAACCGTGGATTTCTTCACCCCCATGGTGGATGATCCCTATCTGTTCGGCCAAATTGCCGCCGCCAACGCCCTGAGTGATATTTATGCCATGGGAGGCAAACCGCTTTTGGCATTAAATATAGTATGCTTTCCTGATTGCCTGCACACCGCCATACTGGAGGAAATCTTAAAGGGCGGGGCCGACAAAGTGGTGGAAGCGGGCGGTATTATTGCCGGGGGACACACGGTCCGCGATGATGAACCCAAATACGGGCTGGCGGTGACCGGCCTGGCAGCACCCGAGGGTATTATTTCCAACGCCACCGCCCGGCCCGGAGATTGTTTAGTATTAACCAAACCCCTGGGCACCGGTATTATCAATACCGCCATCAAAGCCGGCCTGATATCCACCGCAAGCGTGGAAAAGGCAGTACAATGCATGTCCGCATTAAATAGCGAAGCTTCTATGGCCATGCGGCGCAACCGCGCCAGCGCCTGTACCGACATCACCGGATTTGGCCTGCTGGGACACGCCGCCGAAATGGCCGCGGCCAGTAAAGTAAGCCTCGAAATTTATTTTTCCGCCGTGCCGTTGCTGCCGGAAACAACGGCGATGGCCCGCATGGGTATTATACCGGGAGGCGCCTACGACAATAAAAACCACCTGGGTGATCAAATAGCCCTTGACACATCGCTGAGGCCGGAAGAACAAATGATACTTTTTGATCCCCAAACCTCGGGCGGATTGCTCATTGCCGTAAAGGAAGCGGCAGCGAACCGGCTGGTGGCGGAGCTAGTGGAAAGAGGCGTAACAGCGGCTGTGATAGGCCGGGTAGTGCCGCCCGGGGAAAAACTGATTAGTGTCATGAAACTGCCTGATAGGCCTTTATAGTACTTTAGAGTTTGTTTGAAAAGCAGGCTTTGGCGGGCACCGCAAAAACCAGCCAACGTAGAAATTATAAGTGGATTTGGCACGGACTTTTCTAACAGCCCATTTAAAACCAGTTCAAGCTCACAAGGAGGCAATAGCATGAGCCCTAAATTAGTGGACTGCCGGGGACTGGCCTGTCCGAACCCGGTCATAAACACCAAAAAAGCTCTGGAGGAAACAGCTGACGGCACCATCATCACCATTGTGGACAACGATGTGGCCCGGCAAAACGTCATGTTGTTCGCCCAAAACGCAGGCTGCCGGGTGAGCGAACAACAAAAAGACGGCGCATATTATTTGACCATAACCCGTGGCGATGCCCCGCCCGCAACAGGCCAAACCGCTACAAATCACTCCGGGGACAACGCCCGCACTTTGGATGCGTCCCCTGACAGACCGGTTTATTTTATCACCACCAACGCGCTGGGACAGGGGTCCCCGGATTTGGGGCAGGTACTGATAAAAAGCTTGTTTACCACCCTGGCAGCCATGACCCCGCCACCGGCAGCGTTGTTATTTTTAAATACCGGGGTGTTTTTAACCTGTGAGGGCAGCCCCGTCCAGGAGCAACTGGAAAAACTACACGCCTCGGGCACCGCCGTGCTATCCTGCGGCACCTGTCTGGAATATTACCGGATTAAAGATAAACTTTTACTGGGCAACATATCCAATATGTTCGAAATAAACAATTGGCTCACAGGACCGTATAAAACTATTACCATCGCTTAACACCGGGGCAAAGCGATATTGTTCAAGGTTATTTAAGCAATATATCCCACCGAAACGGCAATAAACCCTGTAACAAGGGTTTATTGCCGTGTATTTTGTATTTTTATTATTTTCAAAATAATCTACTCAGTCATTATGATATAATTGTTGTGCAACATAACAATTCACAAACAACGGAGGATTTTATGTACTGGACTGGATTTACGCCGGATGAAGCCAGGGAAATCCTTGTCAACAAGGATAAATCCAAAAGGGACAAGCGTATGGAATTGGCCGAGGCCATCGATATCTTTGTCAAAGACGGCTATAACATTGGCATTGCCGGTTTTGTAAATAGCCGTCAACCCGTAGCCGCAATTCATGAAATAATCAGACAGGGGAAAAAAGATTTAACCCTCTCTTTTCAATCCGCCGGGCTGGCCGTGGAATACCTGGCCGGTGCCATGGCCCTTGACCCAACCCGGTGTTCAATTAAGCGGTTGGAATTTGCCTATTGGGCTCACGAATCTTTCGGCATATCACCGCTGTTTCGTTATTTGGCCGAAAGCGGTAAAGTAGAATTGGAAGATTGGAGCAATTTTAATATGTCGGCCCGGTTTAAAGCCGGTGCCATGGGTATCCCCTTTATCCCCTGCCGTAGCCCGCTGGGCAGTGATGTGATGCAGGCCAACCGTTCCAAAATAATGGAATGTCCCTTCACCGGCGACCCGGTAGCCTTACTGCCCGCCGCACACCCCCATGTGGCCGTAATACACGTACAGGAAGCCGATATTTACGGCAACTGTAAAATTAAAGGGCCGCTGTTCACTTGTCCTGAGATAGCCATGGCTGCAGGTTATACCATATTAACCTGCGAACGGATAGTGGACCATGAAAGAATTATCAATGATCCCAACCGGGTGAATATACCATTCTTTGCCGTGGACGCGGTGGTGGAAGTACCCTTCGGCGCTTACCCCGGCAACTGTCATAGTCATTATTATTTTGACGAAAGACACATCAAAGAGCTGCAGGCAGCGGGAGAAGCCTTTCGTAAAGGTGACCGAAAGCCACTGGAAAATTATTATACACACTACATTTATGAGGTTAAAAATACAGCAGAATTTCTCAGTAAGATACCTTATAAACAACTGCAGCACATTCAACAAATTGAAATTAGGGACTTTCGCCTTATCCACAGCGTATCACGATCGGATAACGGCGCAAATGCAAAATCTCCGGCCATGCTCCACAGACAACTAAGCAGCGGGAGGTGAACAACATGGAAATTCTTGACACTTATGCCGATGATTTTTCTCCCCAAGAAATGATCGTTGTGGCGGGAGCCCGCCTACTGGAAAATAACAAGGTGGTGTTTGCAGGTACCGGGCTGCCGATGGTGGCCATAACCCTGGCCCAGCTTACCCATGCCCCGGGCATCATACCGGTGTTTGAAGCCGGGGCGGTGGGGCCGCGCTTGACCAGGGGGCTGCCTCTTTCAGTGGGTGATTCACGAACCACCAGCAAAGCCATGTATTTGCAGGGGCTCAATTCAGCCTTTGAACTGGCTCAGCGTGGTTTTTGCGATTATGGTTTTATCGGCGGTGCTGAAATAGATGTTTATGGCAATCTAAACTCCACCATGATCGGAGATTTCCCGGCGCTTTACCAAAGCCCCAAAGTACGCTTGCCAGGCAGCGGCGGTGCCAGTGATATGGCCGCTTCCTGCGAGCGAACTATTATCATCATGGTGCACGAGAAGAGACGTTTTAAGGAAAAGTTGAGCTATTTGACCAGCCCGGGCTTTTTGGACGGCAGCCCCGGTGCGCGTAAAAGAGCCGGGCTGGTGGGCAAGGGGCCATACCGGGTGATTACCACCCGGGCAGTGTTGGGGTTTGATAATGAAACAAGGCGCATGAAACTTTTAGCCACCATGCCCGGGGAAACTGTGCAAAGCGTGCAGGAAAATACCGGTTTTGATCTGCTGGTTGACGACAATGTTTACCAGTTTGAGCCGCCTTCCCGGGAGGAAATCAGGCTGGTACGTGATGAAATTGATCCCGAAGGTTATTTTATCAAGAAAATAATCAAGTGAATTCTCTTTATCGAAATAGACCGCGATGGCGTCTATTTCTACCGCCACGGGAGTTTAGCACTTCGCCGAGGATCATGCTCCCCAAAATGGTTCTTTTGCTGTGTATTGCAGTAGCCAGCGGATTACCGGCACGCCGCCACATTCGGTTTGCCGTGGGTTTTTGTGGTATGGTGGTAACGGTATCGTCAACAGGACCGGTATCCTTTATTGTTTCTGCTGCCGCAGGTTGCTGCCTCCGGTTAAAGACCGGTTCCTCCAATTCCACCGGCCTTTCCCATTCCCACGGGCTGTCGGGCGACGGAACGTTTCCGCTGCGGGGGGGCCTGTTCCACGGGCCGGGTAGAGGGCCGTCCTCGCCGCGGGTATCCCATGGGCCGGGCAGAGGGCCGTCCTCGCCGCGGGCATCCCATGGGCCGGGCAGGAGGCCGTCCTCGCTGCGGGCATCCCATGGGCCGGGCAGTGGACCACCCTCATTTCTACAAATTGCGTCGCCCGAAGCGGTATGTTCAATATCCCCCCGGGGCGGGCGGCCAGGCCTTCGGGGTAGGTTACCTCTGTTTTTGCCCATGATTCTGCTCATTATAAGATATGCTATTATCAGTATAATGATTGTAGTGCTCACGGCTATATGCCCCCCATTTTCTTTGGTATTATGCTGGCAATTTCCAAACGCTATTTGGAAAGGTAGCCGTTCCCTTCTTCCTTATCTTCACCCGTGCCCATTTTGGATATATTTTGCCGCATACCGGTGTCAGCCAGTATATTCTGCATATTATAGTAATCCATAACTCCCAAATTACCCTGCCGCAGCGCATCAGCCAAAGCCCTGGGCACCTCGGCCTCGGCCTCCACCACTTTAGCTCGCATTTCTTCCACGGCAGCCCTCATTTCCTGCTCCCGGGCCACGGCCATGGCACGCCGTTCTTCAGCTTTGGCCTGGGCGATGTTTTTATCCGCCTCGGCCTGATCCATTTGCAGTGTGGCACCAATGTTCCGGCCCACATCAACATCGGCTATGTCAATGGACAGTATTTCAAAGGCAGTACCGGAATCAAGCCCTTTTTCCAGCACCGTACGGGAAATAGAATCGGGGTTTTCCAGCACTTCTTTGTGGTTTTCCATGGAACCCACGGTGGATACCACCCCTTCGCCCACCCGGGCCAAAACGGTTTCCTCACCGGCACCGCCCACCAGCCGGTCGATATTGGCCCGTACCGTCACCCTGGCCATTACCTTTACTTCAATGCCGTCCTTGGCCACCGCCGATACCAGGGGAGTCTGGATAACCTTGGGGTTGACACTCATCTGCACGGCTTCCAACACATTGCGTCCCGCCAGGTCAATGGCGGCGGCCCGTTCAAAGAGCAAATTGATATTAGCCCGCTCCGAAGCGATCAGTGCATCAACCACCCGGTCCACATTGCCGCCGGCCAGATAATGGGCTTCCAACTGGTCCACCGTTATATCCAGACCGGCCTTGTAAGCCTTAATCAGCGGGTTAACTATACCGGCCGGGGGTACCCGGCGCAAGCGCATCCCGATCAGGGTGACAATGCCCACCCGCACACCGGCCGCCAAAGCGGAAATCCACAGCCCCACCGGAATAAAACTGAATAAAACCACCACCGCCAGTATAATAAGTACCACAAGAATTAAAAAAGTAATACCGGCAAACATTAAATACCTCCTCTAAACTAATTATTCATACATACCTATGCCAGGGAGTTTATCGTATAGTATATTTTTACCCGCCAAACTTTTTCCATAACCGCCACAGGCGGCGGCCCCGGCAGTCGGGAACTGATATAATCATGATTGATCCCACAAACGCACCACGATACGAATACCTTCCACACGCACCACCTTTATCTTGGCCCCGGCCGGAATAAATCCCCCTTCACTTACCACATCCAGGCGCTCCCCGTTTACCCGGGCGGCACCGGACGGGCGCAGCGGAGTTAAGGTAACACCTTCCTGACCGGCAAAACGCGCCAATTCCTGTCTGGACACACTGTATCCCTCTTCTTTGCGCTGCCTGTTACCCAAAGTAAACCACTGCCATAAATTAAATTTGGACATTACTTTAATGCCCGCCACAAATACCAGTATACCAACCGCCAGGGCCACCACCAATGCTTTGAGGGTAATGGTACCATCAACACTAAGCAGCATTACACCCCAGCCAATGAAGATAATTCCGGCCAGACCGGCCACCCCGAAACCCGCGGTAAACACTTCCAGTACCAGCGCCAAAAAGCCCAGCAATAAAGACAAGACCGCCAGCCACGGAACCAGTTCCGGAGACACGTTAAAAACCCCCCGTTTCTTAATTAAAATGAATGGGACCCCTAAAAGCCAGGTGTCATACGTATTTTATGCAATTGTCCTTTATATGCGCGGGTATTTTAAATGCCCGGCGCTGTTAGCACCGGGCACATCCCTTTGTTGTTCAAGACCGCGCAAAGGTCTTTAATTATATTCAATTAAAACGATCTGGAAAATCTAGCCTTGCGCTTGCGAGCAGCTTCAGACTTTTTCTTTCTTTTTACGCTGGGCTTTTCGTAATGTTCGTGTTTTCTGGCTTCAGCGAGAACCCCTGCCTTTTGACAGGTGCGTTTAAAACGCCGGAGGGCACTGTCCAGGGTTTCATTTTTGCCTACTCTGACTTCTGCCACTGACTCTTCCCTCCCCTCCGCTTAAACCGTAAAACTTGCACTAAAATCAAGCTGAAATACAACCTCCAAATAAAAATTACCACACCGTAACATTATACATTATGCCTTTAGGGTAGTCAATTACCCGGGCGGCCATTGAAGGGTCCTGCCGGCCAAAAAATGATAATGAATATGCCAAACCAGCTGACCGGCATCCTTCATGCAGTTGGAAACAAGCCTAAATCCCCGCTCGGTAAGTCCCATGTCTTTGGCCACGCTAGCGGCGGCTAATTGCAGTTTACCCAGAATATGGCTATCCTCGGGCTGTAGATCAAAAAACGTGGGAATATGTTTTTTAGGTATAAACAAAAGGTGGGTAGGAGCGGCAGGTTGAATGTCCTTGAACGCCAGTATGCAGTCGTCCTCGTACACAATATCAGCCGGAATTTCCCTGTTTATTATCTTACAGAAAATACATTCCTGCACCTTCTTCCACCTCCTCCCTAAAAAAGAAGCATCACGGCGACTTAAGACTTGTTATTACATTTCAACACGGCATCTCTAAATCCTGCCTTATTTATACCTTATTTATAAATTATTCTCCCCTTAAGCCCGGTGCCACTGATTGCGGTTACCTTTATATCCGCCAGTTGTCCCCGCCACTCTTCCCCGGCCGGAAAGAAAACCCGCACATAATTTTCAGTCAACCCTTCATATATTTCCCGGTGTTCACCCGCCGTTCGGTCCAATAACGGCCCGGCGTGTTCACGGGCTGTGAAACCGGGCACGGCTTGTTCCACCAGCACCGGCACCGTTTTACCCAGATACCGGGCCGCAAAGGAGCGGGCCAGTGCATGGCCGATATTAATTAATTCCCGGCTGCGTTCCTCCTTGACCCGGGGGTCCACCTGACCGGGAAAGTTCGCTGCAGGCGTGCCCCGGCGGGGTGAATATTTAAACACATGCAACGCTGAAAACTGCATTTCTTTAACAAATGCACAACTCCGCCGGAAATGTTCATCCTCTTCACCGGGAAAGCCCACCATAATATCGGTGGTGATACCCACTTCGGGTAATTTATCACGCACCTGGGCCAGCAATCTACGGAAAAAGCCGGTGTCATAACGGCGCCTCATTTTCTTTAATATATAATCGTCCCCGCTTTGCAAAGGTATGTGCAGATGCTGGCAAAAGGGCGGCCCGGAAGCCACGAGGTCCAATAATTCCGGCGTAATATCGTTTGGCTCCAGGGAACTGAGTCGCAGCCTGGCAAGACCCGGCACGTTAGCCAGCGAGGCCAGCAATTGCACTAAATCGACACCACCGCCGGTCCCCCGGCCATAGGCACCGGTATGTATACCGGTAAGCACCACTTCCTTAAAGCCATGTTTCACCAGACTGCGCACTCCGGCCTGGACACTTTCCGGCGCCCGGCTGCGCAGGGGGCCCCGGGCATAGGGGATAATACAATATGAGCAGTAGTTTTCGCAGCCCTCCTGAATTTTTAAGTAAGCCCTTACCCGGCCCTGGTGAGACTCGCCGGGCAGTTCCTCGAACTCCCGGCACCCGGCAATATCCTCAACCGCCTTTACCTTACGCCCTTTGGATGCGCTTTCCACCAGGTCCACAATATCAGCCCGGCGCCCGGCCCCCACCACCACATCGACCCCCTCCAATTCCAGCACCTCATCGGGAGCTGTTTGGGCGTAGCAACCCGTTACCGCCACTACCGCCCCGGGGTTGGTTCGGCCGGCCCGCCGGATTAACTGTCTGGACTTGCGGTCGCCCAGGTGGGTCACAGTGCAGGTATTGATTATGTAAACATCCGCCGGGCTGTCAAAGTCCACCACCTGGTACCCCCGCCGCCGGAATAATTCCTCCAGGGCCGCCGATTCATACTGGTTTACCTTGCAGCCCAGGGTAGTCAGGGCCACCTTCTTTTCCGCCATGTCAAGGATTACCCCCCAAATCACCCCAGTGATATAATATCATGGCCAAGGCGGCGGGTCCGGCCGTTTCGGTGCGCAGTATGCGCGGCCCCAGGGTGACGGGAATGCCCCCCCGCCGGCGGGCTGCTTCCACTTCCTGTTGTTCCAGACCGCCCTCGGGGCCAATCAAAACATATACCTCATCCGGCCTGGGCCGGCTGCGCAATACCTCTTTTAAAGTCAGGCCGCATTCCTCTTCCCAGGGAATCAGCACCAGCGCACCCGGTGGTATATTATCCAGGGCACAAGACCACTCCAACGGCTCGGCCACCCCGGGCACCAGTGCCCGGCGGCATTGTTGGGCAGCCCCGACAGCAATGCGCTGCCAGCGTTCCATGCGGACTGCTTTTTTAGAGTCATCCAGGCGCACCACACTGCGCTTGCAGAATACTGGCCAGAAAGCCGCCGCGCCCAGTTCTGTACCCTTTTGAATGACAGTATCCATCCGGTCGCCCTTGGCCAATCCTTGCACCAGTACCACCCGCAGGGGGGGTTCGCCGCCGGCCTGTCCCCGGCGGAGTACCAGGCAGTTTACACTCCCACCCGCTACGGATTCGATGCGGCTCTCATATAAATTACCCCGCCCGTCCAGTAAAGTAATTATATCCCCCGGCCCCAGCCTTAATACCCTTTTGATATGATGGGCTTCAGGCCCGGTGACGATGATGCTATTGCCCTGCACTTGATCCGGTGTTACAAAAAACCTGGGCATAATTTATCACAACCTTGCCACGGTTAACCTTTATTTAATTCCAACACAGCTGTAGAACAGCACAAATACATTAAGGTCCGCGGTTAACCTGTCAACTATAACCTTTCAACTTTATATGCATGCCTTTCCCGGGCACAAGACGCCAAGAAAGAATTTCTTTCAGACTTTCAACCTTTCAATGCCCGGCACCGGAGGTGGTATTGCCACCGCTGCGGTAAACCACGGCCACCCATTCGCCTTCGGTCAGTTCTTTTACGGGCTCAAGACCGGCAGCGACCAGCGCCCGGCGCACTTCACGGGCCCGTTCATTGATGATCCCCGAAGCAATTAACCTGCCTCCGGGCTTGAGCGCCGCCGCCGCAGCCGGGGCCAGGCTGATAATGACATCGGCAATGATGTTGGCCACTACCAAATCGGCCTGCCCGGCCGCCAGGTCATCCAACAGGTTGCCCCTGGCCACCGACACCCGGTCAGCCACACCATTGCGCCGGGCATTCTCCCGGGCCGCCCGCACCGCTGTTTCATCGATATCCACAGCGCTCACCTGCCGGGCACCCAGCAGTGCCGCCGCCACGGCCAGTATACCTGATCCCGTACCCACATCGTAGACCACCGCGCAGCCCGGTGCAAATTCTTCAAGCAAAACCAGGCACATGGCGGTGGTGGCGTGAGTGCCGCAGCCAAAGGCCATACCGGGGTCCAGTTCAATGATGATTTCCCCCACCCGGGCGCAGTAATCCTCCCAATAGGGCTTCACTACAATATTTTTACCCACCCGCAGCGGTTTATAATACTTCTGCCAGGCAGTGGCCCAATCCTGCTCCCTAACCTCCCTGGTACGCCAGCGCACGGGCAAATTAGTAAGCCTGCGGGATAAACTCTCCAGCCGTTCCGGCAGGGAGCAATCACAACAAAAATACCCCTTCACCGTAGTTTGCCCGCCTTGCGGCAACTCCAGGGCAGGGGACACCGTTTCAGCGTTACCTTTGGTCACAAGTTCTACAATTAAAGCGGGGTCTTCTATAACAACCCCGCCCGAACCAATTTCATTAAAAACATTAGCCACTACCTCCACCAACTCAGCGGGGGCAGTAACTGCAATTTCCAACCATGTCAAACCCAATACCCCCCGGGGTCAGACCCCAACTTGTTAAACTTATAGACACATCTCGACATTTTTATCCACTGCCGTGCCAGGGTTACAGTTTAAAAGGCGGCTAAACGGGACCCGGGCACCCGTTTTCAGATACTAACCGGTAAAGGCATCCTTTACCTTTTCAAAAAACCCCTTGTCCGCGCCACGGGATTTTTGACCCTCAATGCGCCCGAATTCCCGGAGCAGTTCCCTTTGCTTACTGGTTAGCCTGGTGGGTGTAACCACTTTAATACGCACATGCTGATCCCCGCGACCATAGCCCCGTACATCGGGAATGCCCTTATTTCGCATACGCAGCACCGTACCCGACTGGGTTCCCTCCGGCACCTTCAGCTTAGCCTGGCCCTCCAAAGTGGGTACGCTGATTTCATCACCTAAAGCTGCCTGGGCAAAATTGATTTCCGCGTCAATAATGACATGGTTACCTTCCCGCTTGAAAACAGCATGGGGCTGAACATAGATATATACAAACAAATCACCCGGCGGCCCGCCTCGCAAACCGATTTCCCCCTCACCGGCCAGGCGCAACCTGGAGCCGGTATCAACCCCGGCGGGGATTTTTACCTTTATCGTTCTGCTGCGTTTCACCTGGCCGGATCCCCGGCAGGTGGGGCAGGGTTTTTCAATAATCACCCCGGCACCGCGACAGCGGTCACAGGTGCGGGACTGTACGATACGCCCGAAGGGGGTACTTTGGGCATACTGAATCTGCCCCGTGCCATGACAAACGTCACAGTTTCTCTTTGAGGTGCCCGGTGCCGCACCACTACCGCCACAGGTACTGCAATTCTCGGTACGGGGGATTTTAACATCCTTTTCCAAACCAAAGGCGGCTTCCTCAAAGGTAAGCTCCATATCCACCCGCAGGTCGGCACCCGGCTCGGGACCATTCCGCCGCTGGCGCCCGCCACCACCGAAAAACATATCAAATATATCACCAATACCCCCGAAGTCGGCACCGCCAAAACCGCCAAAACCACCGTTAAACTGGCCGTCTGTGGCCGCATGCCCGAAACGGTCATAAGCCCCACGCTTTTCGGGATTGCTTAATACTTCGTAAGCCTCGTTAATTTCCTTAAATTTTTCTGCAGCATTTTTGTCTTCCTTATTGGCG
This sequence comes from Desulfallas thermosapovorans DSM 6562, assembly GCF_008124625.1. NCBI lineage: Bacteria > Bacillati > Bacillota > Clostridia > Eubacteriales > Desulfallaceae > Desulfallas > Desulfallas thermosapovorans. The sequence goes on along the minus strand of NZ_VNHM01000002.1, from coordinate 70,556 downwards.
TCGGGGTGATACTGGCGGGCCAGTTTGCGAAAAGCCTTTTTAATTTCATCCGGTGAAGCGTCCCGGGAAACGCCCAGTACCTCATAGTAATCCCGTTTTGCCACGGCAACCACCACCTCATACTTCAAACACCACAGGGAGGGCTTAAAGCAGCCCCCCACGCAGCATCTATTTTAAACCACACGAACTTATACTATTCTACGCCTTGCGGCCAAATCCTGTTACTTTATTTGCAAACAATATCTTTATTTTTCTTTTTTATCCCCATCAACCTCGTACTCAGCGTCCACAACGTTCTCTTTGTCGTCTCCGGCCGCCTGCCCGCAACCACCAGCGCCACAGCCCGCCCCGGTATCGCCGGCCTGCCCGGCCCCGGTCTGTTGCTGTTGTTGATACAGTACGGCGGAAAGCTCATACAGCGGCTTGGTCAATTCTTCAATGGCCTGCTTGATTTTGTCAATGTCATCGCCCTTGGCGGCTTCCTTGAGCTTCTCCGAGGCCTGATTGACCTGTTCCACTTTATCCTTATCGGCCTTATCACCCAGGTCTTTAATAGTTTTCTCGGCCTGGTAGATCAGGCTGTCGGCCTGGTTGCGCAGTTCCACCAACTCTTTGCGGCGCGCGTCTTCCGCAGCATTTTTCTCGGCGTCTTTGACCATCTTGTCAATCTCTTCATCACTGAGTCCCGAACCGCCTGAAATGGTAATGCTCTGGCTTTTGCCCGTACCTTTGTCCTTGGCCGATACATTGACGATACCGTTGACGTCTATATCAAAGGTAACTTCTATTTGCGGTACACCCCGGGGTGCCGGCGGTATGCCGGACAGTTGGAAACGCCCCAGCGTTTTGTTATCCGCCGCCATGGAACGTTCACCCTGCAGCACGTGGATTTCAACTGTTGTTTGCCCGTCGGCGGCGGTGGAGAATATCTGGCTCTTGGATGTGGGAATGGTGGTGTTACGCTCGATCAGCTTGGTAAACACACCACCCAGGGTTTCAATACCCAGTGAAAGCGGTGTAACATCAAGCAGCAGCACATCCTTTACCTCACCGGCCAGCACACCGCCCTGAATGGCCGCACCAATGGCCACACACTCGTCCGGGTTGATACCTTTGTGGGGTTCTTTTTGAAGATACTTTTTAATGGCTTCCTGAACGGCCGGTATACGGGTAGACCCGCCCACCAGCAGTATCTTATCGATATCCTGGGGTTTAAGACCGGCATCGCTCATGGCTTGCCTGGTTGGTCCCATGGTCTTTTCCACCAAATCCGCAGTCAGTTCATTGAACTTGGCCCGGGTAAGGTTAATATCCAGGTGTTTGGGACCGCTGGCATCGGCTGTAATAAAGGGCAGGTTGATATTGGCGGACATTACGCCGCTCAGTTCCACCTTGGCCTTTTCCGCCGCGTCCTTGAGTCGCTGCATAGCCATCCGGTCGCCCTTTAAATCTATACCGGTTTCCTTTTTAAATTCGCTGATCAAGTATTCCACAATGCGCTGGTCAAAATCATCGCCACCCAGCCGGTTGTTACCACTGGTGGCTTTCACCTCAAACACACCGTCGCCCAGTTCCAGGATAGACACGTCAAAGGTGCCCCCGCCCAGGTCAAATACCAGGATGGTTTGCTCGTCACCTTTATCCAAACCGTAGGCCAGTGAAGCCGCCGTAGGCTCATTGATAATCCGCAGCACCTCAAGGCCGGCGATTTTACCGGCATCTTTGGTAGCCTGGCGCTGCGCGTCGGTAAAGTAAGCCGGCACGGTAATAACAGCCTGGCTTACTTTTTCCCCCAGGTAACTTTCAGCGTCCGCTTTCATTTTTTGCAACACCATAGCGGATATTTCCTGGGGGGTATAATCTTTACCATCTATATTTACTGTATAATTGGAGCCCATATGCCTCTTAATAGAGCTTATGGTGCGGTCGGGGTTGCTGACGGCCTGGTTTTTAGCCACCTGGCCCACCAACCGCTCGCCTGTTTTTGAAAATCCCACCACCGAAGGGGTGGTACGCCCGCCTTCAGCATTGGGGATAACCACTGCCTCGCCACCCTCCATGACAGCCATACAGGAGTTGGTGGTGCCCAGGTCTATACCCAGTACTTTAGCCATATTTGTTCGCCTCCTATTGTTTTGCTGTAAATCAGCCTTCGGATTTAGCTACTTTTACCATCGCCGGGCGCAGTAATTTATCCTTCAGGAAGTATCCCCGGCGAAATTCCTCTATTACTGTATTATCATCATACTCATCGGTTATTTCCTGCATAACTGCCTCATGCCGGGTGGGATCAAATTGTTCACCCACTGCGGCAACAGGGGAAAGCCCCTCTTTTTGCAGCACATCCTGCAGTTGCCTGAAGATCATGGCCACTCCCTCGGCCACCTGGACCGGGTTCTCCTCCCTGGCGGCCAGGGCCAGTTCAAAATTATCCAACACGGGCAGCAACGCCTCACATAACGAAGCCGAGGCATACTTAAAGACTTCTTCCCTTTCCCTGGTCGTACGTTTACGATAATTATCAAAATCAGCCTGCAAACGTATCAAACGGTTATAATATTCCTCGGCCCTGGCCTTTTGAGCGGCCAATTCCTCCTGTAGTTGTGATACATCCACCGGTTGACCTGTAGATCCACCCGGCAAATCAATCGGCGGGTCATCCACCGCCCCACCTTCCATCCGGCTTTCAGGCGAGGTTTTGTCAGAGGCGGCACCTTCAGCAGTGTTATCTGCCCGGCAATCCGCCTGAGTCAAGTCATTATTCGAAAGGTCTTTATCAGATACCGCGCCACAGTTGACGTCCGCACATCCGCCAGTTTCTCTGCCGGCTGCGGCACAGTGTACTTTATCCATGCAATCACTCCTTGCCACTACATACAGTAAAGCGGTCCTTTATGTTAATAGTGGTTTTATTATTTGCCTCGCCAGCGCATTAATCTTTCCATGACCAGCGAAAGGTTTTCCGTCATATATTCCACCACAGCAAACGCCCGGGCATAATCCATCCTGGTGGGACCCAAAAGGCCGATACTCCCCACCGGTTTACCTTTCATGCGATATGTGCCCATCACCAAACTGTAATCCCTCAACCGGTCGTCCATTATCTCCTCGCCAATACGTACCGTAACGCCCTCTTCCTGAAAAACATCGGACATGATATTGGCCAGTTCATGTTCATTTTCCAGCAAGCCCAGCAGCACCTTTACCTTTTCTATACTATGGAACTCGGGCTGGTTTAAAATATTGAATAAACTGCCCAGGTATATTTTCTCCCCGGTTTCGAGGGACAAACCCTCCTGGATTACATCCATCGCCATGTTTAGAATATGCTTTTGTTTAGCCAGCTCAAAATAAATCTCTTTAATAAGTGTAAGGCGGATGTTTTCAATTGTTTTGCCCTGTAGTTTATGATTCAATACAGAGGAAATAGTTTCCAGGTCGGCAGCCCTAATACTTTCCGGTATATCAATAATCCGGTGGTGCACAGCACCGGAGTCGGTTACCACCACCACCATGGACTGCCCCTCACCCATATGAACCAGCTGAATGTGCTTGAACCGGCCCCGGCCAAAGTGGGTGGACATAACCACACCGGCATAGTTGGTAATCTGCGATAATAATTGCCCGGCACTCCTGAGCACATGGCCAACTTCCTGCTTCTTGGTCAGGTAACCGTTCAGCAATAGTTTTGCCTCATCAAAATTGAATTCCTCGCGTTTCATCAAATGATCCACGTAATACCTGTATCCCTGGTCGGAAGGAACCCTTCCAGCCGAAGTATGGGGTTGCTCAATATACCCCATCTCCTCCAGATCGGCCATTTCATTGCGAATGGTGGCCGGACTCACCCCCAGTTTATACTTTCGTGCAATGGTTCGTGAGCCCACCGGTTCCGCTGTGGCAATATAATCCTGCACAATGGCCATGAGCACACTTTTTTTCCTGGCGTCAAGGGTCACTTGCCACACCTCCCTTGTTAGCACTCTCCCATATTGAGTGCTAACATCTAATAAAAACATAGCACTAGTGGTTTCATTTGTCAAGAATATTCAGCACAGGGACAAACTCACTCATTACCGCATTGGCCACCGCCAGTCCACCTGCAGTTAAACGCAGGTGTTTACCCTGGAACTCCAACATACCCTTGTTTACCAGTGATTCGGTAAGGCCGGGGTAGATATGATCAATAGGCACGCCAAACCGCTGCTCAAAAAGCTCCAAATCAAGACCGCCGGTCATACGCAATCCCAAAAAAATTGTTTCAAAGATATCGTTCTCCGGGGTAATATCTTCAGTCCAGGCCACAGGTAAACGCCCGGTTTCCAACTTGTCTATGTATTCAGCCAGGCCGGCCTCGTTAGCCATCCGTTTTCCGCCAATACGGGAGTGGGCCGCCGGCCCCAACCCCAGATAGTCCTGGTTATGCCAGTAAACCAGGTTGTGGCGGCATTGCCGGCCGGGCCGGGCAAAGTTTGATATCTCATATTGCCCGAGGCCGGCGGCATTTAACATGTCAATGGCCGCCCGGTACATAGCCAGGCTGGTTTCTTCGGTACAGGGAACCAAAATTCCGCTGTCCACCCGCTCCTTTAAAGGAGTACCCTCTTCCAACTGCAAATCATAGGCGGATACATGCTCGGGCTGCAATATTATCACCTGTTCCAGACAGTAATACCACTGGTCGAGGGTCTGGCCGGGCACCCCGAAAATGAGATCCAGGTTAATATTGGAGAAACCCGCTTCCCTGGCCCACCGTACCGCATCCAATGTTTGTTCGTGGGTGTGTATACGCCCTAGGGTGTCCAGTATATCCCGGGAGCAGGCCTGGGCCCCCAGGCTGAGCCGGTTGACCCCTGCCCGGCGCAAGGCGGAAAGCTTGACGGTGTCCACCGTACCGGGATTGGCCTCAACGGTAAACTCCGTTTCCGGTGATACAATAAAATACACATCTATTAAATTTATTATTTCCAAAAGCATACCCGTTGATAAACAGGTGGGGGTGCCCCCACCGATAAAAACGGTGGACAAATGCCACCGTTTTTCATGCTTATCTCCAGCCAGCAGTTCCATTTCCCGGCGTAAGCCGGTAATATAACGGCGAGCACTGGATTCGTTATATGAATATGAAACAAAGTCGCAATATTGACATTTGCGAACGCAAAAGGGGACATGAATATATAGCGCGGTGGGCGGGCCAAACAGTGGTTTTAAAACATCCTTGGTTTTAACCATCCGGTACTTCCCTGTCAGGCAACGCCTGATGGGCCGATTTTTTGTTTCAGGCGGGCAACCAGTTCGGCCTCGCCCTCGGGATGCTGCAGGCGCTCTTTGACCGCCTTCCAAACTTCGGGGCATTTAGCCCCGGGCAGTTGCATAATTTCCCGCACCGCCCGGTCCACCCGGCGCCGCTCTTCTTTGTTGGAAGGGGTAACGCCCGCCTTTTCCATGATAACGCCCATATGTCGTAAGTAGCAGCTCATTTGTGTCACCCTTTACTTTTTTTCTTCACCAATATTCAGTACCGCCATAAATGCTTCCTGGGGAATCTCCACATTACCCACCTGTTTCATCCGCTTTTTACCTTCTTTTTGTTTTTCCAAGAGCTTGCGTTTACGGGTGATGTCACCCCCGTAACATTTGGCCAGCACGTCTTTGCGACGAGCTCGCACCGTTTCCCGGGCCACCACTTTATTGCCGATGGCGGCCTGGATGGGTATTTCAAACAAGTGGCGGGGTATCAACCCCCGCAGTTTTTCCACCAGTGCCCGGCCACGCTGGTAAGCCTTTTCCTGGTGCACGATAAAGCTTAAAGCATCCAGGGGCTCTCCATTGACCAAAATATCCATTTTAACCAGTTTGGATGGACGGTAACCCGCCCAGTCGTAATCCAGGGAGGCATAGCCCCGGGTACGGGATTTCAACTGGTCGAAAAAGTCAAAAATAATTTCACTCAGGGGCAAATCATATTTTAGCATGACCCGGTTCTGGCTCATATACACCATATCCTTGTAGACCCCCCGGCGTTCCTGGCTTATCTCCATCACCGCCCCCACAAATTCCTGGGGCACCATGATGGTGGCCGCCACAAAGGGTTCTTCCACTGATGCTATTTTACCCGCGGGCGGCATCAGGCTGGGGTTGTCTATTTCCTGTGTTTGGCCGTCCGTTGTGTTGACCCGGTACACCACACTGGGGGCGGTGGTAATGAGGCCCAGGCCGTACTCCCGCTCCAGTCGCTCCTGGATAATCTCCATATGCAGAAGGCCCAAAAAACCGCAACGGAAACCAAACCCCAAAGCTTCGGAAGTTTCAGCTTCGTAAACAAGCGAGGCGTCGTTCAACTTGAGCTTGTCCAGGGCGTCCCGTAAATCACTGTAATCGTTTGATTCGACGGGGTACATCCCGCAATAGACCATGGGCTTGATCTGGCGGTAACCCGGCAAGGGCGCAGCGGCGGGGCGGTTGGCATCCGTAATGGTATCCCCCACCCGGCAATCCCGGGCGTTTTTTATGCTGGCGGCTAAAAAACCCACCTCACCGGCCAGCAGTTCATCAACCGGGGTGGGGCCGGGCTTGAACACCCCTAACTCGTTAACTTCGTATTCTTTCCCGGTGGCCATCATTTTAATGCACATGCCCTTTGCCAGCCGGCCTTCCATCACCCGAAAGTAGGCAATAACCCCTTTATATGAATCATAGTGAGAATCAAAAATCAAGGCCTGCAGTGGTGCTTTGTAGTCACCCCGGGGCGGGGGAATTTTATTTACAATAGCTTCCAGGATTTCGTCAATACCTTGCCCGGTCTTGGCCGAGGCCAGTATAGCGTCCGAAGCGTCAAGACCAATAACTTCTTCTATCTCGTTTCTGACCCTTTCAGGGTCAGCCGCAGGCAAATCTATTTTATTGATCACCGGTACCACTTCCAGGTCGTGGTCGATAGCCAGGTACACGTTGGCCAGTGTCTGGGCCTCGATACCCTGGGCGGCATCCACCACCAACAGTGCCCCCTCGCAGGAAGCCAGGCTGCGGGATACTTCATAGGTAAAGTCAACGTGTCCCGGAGTATCAATAAGGTTAAGGATATATTCCTCCCCGTCCCGGGCCCGGTAAATCAGGCGTACAGCCCGTAGTTTAATGGTAATGCCCCGCTCCCTTTCCAAATCCATATTATCCAGCACCTGCTCGTACATTTCACGCTGAGAAAGTGCACCGGTATATTCCAACAGCCTGTCCGCCAGAGTGGATTTGCCATGATCAATATGGGCAATGATACAAAAATTACGAATCCGATCCTGTCTTATTTCCAACGGTAATTCCTCTCCCCCTTAAAAAGGTCAATTCATGATATTATATCATTTGCCCGCATAGGTGAAAAGAACCATAGCCAGTGTACAACGGGGCTGACCGCTGCCGAAGTTATGTTAAAGTAAACGCTACCCCTTTACAGGTCGAAAGCCGGCGGCCAGAGCCTCTTTTTCTGTTTTAAACCAGCGTTCCGGCTTAACGCTGTCGTAATAGGGGCTGTCCGGCATATGGTATATTTTTTCCCCTTTGCTGTTTATATTTCCTTTAATCAGACCACGGCCGCCGTCATCAACATATACACGCTCGTTATTTGGAGCAACTGCGCCGCTTTTTATGGGTTCGGCGGCGGCTCCTGGCTCGCCTGTTTGTCCCGGTGCACCGGGTTTGTTTTTACCGGTGGTTACATTTATCTCCCGGCCATCTGTAACAAAAACAACCGTGCCGTCGAGATCGGTCCTAAACACATTGACTCCTTGTAGCCTGGCCATAGTTTCCCGGTGCGGGTGACCGTAATCATTACCGGCACCAACACAGATAACCGCGTATTGGGGCTCCACCGATTGCAAAAAAGCTGCTGAAGTTGACGAGTGACTGCCGTGATGCCCCACCTTAAGGACGTTGGCTTGCAAGGAAACACCGCTTGCCAGCATTTCTCTTTCCGATTGTTCCTCGGCGTCACCGGTAAAAAGGAAACTAACCTCTCCCCAGGTAACCTTGATAACAGCCGAGTAATTGTTCATCTCCTCGTATTCAGTGCCAAGCGGGGCCAGTATTAACGCTTGCAGGTTGCCATCATCAATTATCTTGAGCCCTGCTTTGGCAGTGTTGATATTTAATCCTTTGTACTCGATGGCTGCCAGTACATCTTCAAACGTTTTGGTGGTGGTGGTTACCCGGGGCATGTATACCCGGCCGATGGTAAAATTTTTTATTACCGTGTCCATACCGCCGATATGGTCCGCATGGGGATGGGTGCCCACCAGGTAATCAATTTTCTCAACCCCGGCTCCGGTTAGATAATCAACTATTGTATCACCATCGTCATTATCACCGGCATCGATAAGCATGTTTTGGTTGTTGGGCAGTTGCACCAGTATGCTATCAGCCTGGCCCACATCAAGAAAATGAACCTTTAATTGGCCGGACAGTACTTCTCCCGAAGGCTGCCCCTCAGTTGTCCGTTCAAAACCCGAATTATTTGTTTCCGGGCCGGACAAAAAATCCGTAGATTTCGTATCGCTACTACAACCAGCGGCAAACAGCAGCAATATGGCGCAGACAATAAGAACAGGCCATAACCCTTTTTTTCTATTACTCTTTTTATACACAGGTCATCCCCTTAATCACTGAAAACCCGACCGGCCAGCTTTTCCATGGCTTGTTTTCTCCGGCCGGTGGCTTCCTGGTCAACTGAAATTTGGATATTAATAACATCGCCCGGCCTGGCACCCTTTGGCACCAACACCTTGGGGATATGAAATATTCTTCTTTTATATTCTATCAAGGCGTATTCCCCTTCAAAACGGTCAATTACCAGCATTTAAAACCTCCTTGTGTTTTCTGTTCAATCATAGATCATGCCGCCGGGTTACCAATTCAAAGGCCGGCGGTTTAGGCGTGTTTATTAATATCCCATCATACGGCTTAACCATGCCTGGCGGTTATTTTTTATATATCTCCAACGGACTTTTAATTGATTGTATTTTTTTCGACCGCCTCCTGTTAAAAAGTTGCGCTTTAAAATTTACAACATTTAGTTAACTATTATTATTTATTTAGCTATTTCATATCCTATTCCTGCACGCCTGGTTTAAATAAAATCATAACGCCCTTTACCTCGTTTATGGTAAAGGGCGTGACACCGGTTGCAGGTTAGGGCCAACCAATAACTTCCCGCACTTTATGCTGTACCGGAACCAGTCGCCGGCTGACTTCATCCAGGCCATCGCGGCAAAGCTCACCGGCCTGCTCAATTATTTTTTCCCGCTCCGCGCTGTCCGGCCATACACGGTTCGGCAATATATCACCCGGCCACGGGTTATCCAAAGACAAATGCAAAGTTTCACCCAAAAGGGTTATCTCCATCTCATCTCCCACCCTGCGCCAATCAAGTAAAGCCAAAGGTTGCTCGGGAGCCACCAGGCAATTAAAATTTATGACAGCAATATTAATGCCAAAAAAAACCAGGCCCGTACAAAAGCCCAAAACAACTAGCATTGATTTACTTGGCATTTGCATACCTTCACCTTTGCCGCTTTTATCTTTATATAATTACCAAATTCAGCCTGGCCTATTCACCATCCATATATCGTTTGACCAATTCTGCCACGGGACCCGCCAGCATGCGCGCGGCAAGAACAGCTTCCTCGGTGGAGTTGCTGACGCTGCCCACTTCCAACAGCACAGCCCGGGGGTGTAAAAACTGATTATATCGCCCCTCCAGGATACGCACCCCCAGGCACAGCCCGGGCCGCTGTTTATCGATCTCAGCGGCTAACTCCTGGGCAAAGTTGTAGTTTTGCCGCCAGGTGGGGAAGGGTGACCGGGCATCCGAGCCGACGACGATAAGCACAGGTGCCACCTGCTGCCCGTCCACCGTTACCAGACTGTTTTCCCGCGACTTGCCTGCATCGCGGTGAATATCCAGCACCACCTGCACCGACGGGTTTTCTTCAAGCAATTTTTGCAGTGTTTCCTGTGATTTAGTGTAGGAGCTGTTGTAATTGGTGTCATTGATGGTGTCGGAGCGGGCTACCCGCACCCCGTATTTTTTTTCCAGCTCATCCTCCAAAGCCTCGGCCGCTTTTACCACTCCGCCCCGCTTACCGGTAAGCCGTTCCATACCGTCGGTAAGGGCATAGGTCTCACCGGTATGAGTGTTATAAATAGCCACCAGGCTTTCCTCCGAAAGGGGGGGTGGGGACTGTATTGCTTCCTCACCGGGCAAAGGCTCATGGTCAAGTGACATTTCCGGGGCCATAACCGGGGCGCTTGGCTCTTGGCCGTTGACCTCCCGGGCCCAGAGGGGCATTTGGTAGGCAACTATATGCACCGGGCGCCGCGGGTCCGGTCTGAATACCCGCCCCAATTGTGCCACCAGGGCACCCGGCGCCACCACCTGGGGAACATCTTCCCGGCTTCCCGACCAGGCCATCACCGGTACGGCCACCCGCATGATACTTTTGGGATCACGGTCGTTCCAGGCCAGCAGTGTATTTAATACTGCGTGTCCGGCCCTGGTAAATGCAGGCGACAAAATAACCAAACAATTGATTAGTAGCAAGGCCAGCGCCAGTAGCAGTATTAAAGATATGCCCGGTCCAAACCTGGTCCGCGGCCTGTACCTGCGATAGCGATAATGATATGCGGGGTGCATAAAATCCCCCCTGTTTACCCGGCATTTGCGACCTTACTGAGTTGTAGTAACCTAATAATACAAGGCCACACCCTGAATGATTTTGCCATGACATTTCTAATAACTATTCCCGGGCTCGGGGAATTATTACCACTTATCACACACACGGGTTCAACAGGGTTTGGCAAGTTTCCAAATATGAACAATAAGTTATGTACGTTATTCCTGTATAATTTCGTACTAAAGAGCGTGCTTGGACCATGAAAGCAAGGGAAAACGTCCCCGTGCTTCCCCTGTTTCGGTCACAACTAAACCCCCGCCACTTTAGCGACGGGGGTTTAATATGCCTTTAGGTGCATTCACAATTAGCACCTCATGGATGCACAAAACGACGGAGCGTCAGCGCAGCACCGTGGGTACCACGGCGTCAATCAACCCGATTACGAAGGCCGAAATCAACGCCCCCACCAGGCTGACGCTGAGCATATTGGGTATAATAAATTGCGCCAGGTAAATTACCACGGCAGCGGTAAGAAAACCTACGATGCCACGGTTCTGGGGCGAAATTTTATCGCCCAATAGTGCCTCGGCCACATAGCCCAGCACCGCAATCACGGCCGCGGCAATCAAAGCGCCTGTAAAGCCGCCACGTACTACAAACCCGGGAGCCAACCAGCTGACAACAATTAGTACAAGTGCTGAAACAACAAAGCGAATAGCCAGTCCAATCCATTGCGACATTTTTACTTCACCTCCTTATATTCATGCTATAATTATCATTAACCAAAAAACCCGCCTGTATACCAGGGGGAGCTTGCAATTTTTTTTAGTGCATGGTAAAATTGACGCTGTTGGGAGGTGAAAAAATGCCTAATATTAAATCTGCTGCCAAGCGGGTGCTCATTACTAAAAAAAGAACCGAGCGCAACCGGCGCATTAAATCCACAGTTCGCACCGCCATCCGCCGCTTCCAGGAAGCTATGGCCGCTGACAACAAAGATGACGCCCAATTGAAATTACGCCGGGCGCTTGTTACCATAGATAAAGCGGTTACCAAAGGCGTACTGCACAAAAATACCGCAGCCCGCAAAAAATCGCGCCTTACTAAATTCTTTAATAAAAATATAGCCGGTTAAAAAGCTACCACCCAGTTATGAAAACATGGGTGGTTAATTTATTGTTAGAGGCAAATTTTTAAAATAAACGTTTCCATGGCCGGGTAAAAATCCGCCCGGCCGGTTTTTATATTATGATCCAGCTCGGTAAGATTTTGTAACGCCTTAACCAGCTGTCTCGCTCGAAAGTTCTTACGCTGGGCGTATATTTTTGAATAAACAAAGGGGTGCAGGTTAAGGTCTGCTATGATTTGCTCCCGGGACCGGCCGGAGCCTGCCAACCCTTGCACCTGCAATATCAATCTGAACTGCCTGGCCACCATACCGATAATTTGCTGGGGCTGTTGTTTTTGCAGCAGCAGGTTGCGAATACCGGTCAGCGCCCGCACGCAATTTTTTTCCCCGATGGCATCAACCACTTCAAATATGTTATCCTCCACCCGTGCGGCCACCAACTGCCGGACCGTCTCCAGAGTAATGGTTTTGCCGTGCCCGGTATAACATGACAGCTTCTGCATTTCATGGTAAAGGGTGTACATATCCCGCCCGCAGCGGGCCAGCAATTCCCCCGCCGCTTCCCGGCTGATGGTGCAGCCTTCTTCCTTAGCCCGCTTGGCCAGCCATTTGGTGAGGTCTGCCGGCTTTAACCGGGTGAATTCAATAGCCCGCCCTACCCGGGCCGTTTCCTTGTAAATCTTTTTACGCCGGTCCACGTTTTGGTCCGTTTCAAATACCAGGCATGTGTTCTGGCAAGGGGCGGCCAGGTAATCCAAAACATATTTTATTTCCCGGTCATTTTTTCCCGCAGCCGCATGGAATATTTGCGGACTGCGCACCAGTAACAGCCGTCGTCCCGGTAAAAAGGAGGCGTAGGTAGCGGCAGTTACAATTTCCTGCCCCGATAGTATAGAGCCGTCCAGTACATCGAAGTTTAATTGCTCCCCGCCCGGGGGTAAAATATATTCCTTGAGACGCTGGACAGCCTGCTCCCGCAAATAACTTTCCGGGCCGTAAAGCAGGTAGACCGGAGCAATACCACCCTTTTTCAGCTCAGCCAGAAAATCAACATAGTATTTCAAGACAAAACACCGCCGCATACGGGGCAGGACGGGTCGCGACTGATATCAACGGTGAAGAACTGCATGGACAGGGCATCAAAGGTTAAAAGACGACCCCGCAGCGGTTCCCCGATGCCCAGGATTACCTTAACCGCCTCGGCGGCCTCCACCGCACCGATAATACCGGGCACTGCCCCCAAAACCCCCATCTTGTCACTGGATGGAGCGCCCTCGGGGGGGCTTCCTCTGAATATGCAGGCCAGGCATGGCCCCTGCCCCGGTAGTATGGTCATAGCTTGTCCGGTATATCCCAACACCCCGCCGAAGATATACGGCTTACGCTTTTCCACACAGGCCTGGTTAATAAGAAACCGGGCCGCAAAATTGTCGGTGCCGTCCACCACCAGGTCATAGAGGGCGATTATCTCTCGAAAGTTTTGCTCGTTAAGCCAGTGCCCGTAACCGGTAACCTGCACATCCGGGTTAAGGGCGGTTAATTTTTGCCGGGCCGACTCGATCTTGGGGCGTCCCAAATCCGGAGTGGTATGCATAATTTGCCTTTGCAGGTTGGACAAATCCACCTGGTCACCATCCACCAAGCCTATGTGCCCGATACCGGCCGCAGCAAGGTAGTAACTTACGGGAGAACCCAAACCACCGGCCCCCACCACCAGAACCCGGGACTGCAGCAGCTTGGCCTGGCCGACCGCGCCTACCCCATCCAGCAAAATATTTCTTTTGTAGCGCTTCAGTTGTTCATTAGTAAATTGAACGTTTGGTTCACCCATCAGAACAACTCCCTACTTCGTAATAATTAAAAGGCATAATATTTTTATTATTTACGCCCGAACTTTTCCAGTATAAAATTCGCCACTGCAGTAATATCTCCTACATCAAAACACGGTACATCTTCTTCACCAGGATAAGGTTTACCCACCACGGCCACCAGTTGCCCGGCCCGGGCCGCCGGTCGATCCTCGCCATAGCCGGCCCGGCGCACCTCCAATTGGGGATACGGCCCGCTTTTGTATCCTTCGGTAAAAACCATATCCACATTACCCATCAAGGCAGCTATATCGCCGGGGGCGGGGTCACCTTCCGTCTCCATCACCAGACCGATTTTGCCCGGCCCGGCTATGGCAGTGCAGACCGCCCCGGCCCGGGCCAACCGCCAGGTGTCTTTACCCGGCTGGTCCATTTCAAAGGGACCCCGGTGGTGTTTAATTACCCCCACCCGTATTCCCCGGCTCCGCAATTCGGCCACCAGCTTTTCCAAAAAGGTGGTTTTACCCGTGTTGTGCCAGCCTACAATGGAGATTATCGGTAATTCAAGCTTATTCGTCAATGACCCGCACCTCATCGCCCACTTTTACCAAACCATCCTTTAACACTTTGATAAATATACCCTCTTTGGGCATGACACAGTCACCGGCCTGGTGGTATATGGCACAGCGGGTGTGGCATTCCTTGCCAATCTGGGTAACCTCGCCCAGCGCCTCTCTCCCAATGGCTATCTTTGTACCGATGGGCAGGGTGACCAAATTCACTCCAACGGTGGTAATGTTTTCGGCAAAATCGCCGGGATTAACATCCAGCCCGGCATCGCGCATTTTTTGCACGCTTTCTAGGGCCAGCAGGCTAACCTGCCGGTGCCAGGGACCGGCATGGGCGTCCCCTTCCAGCCCGTGCCCGGCCACTAGCCTGCCGCTGCCGGCGTTCTTTTTGCGCATTCCCTTTTTGGGGCTGGTGCAAACCGCCACTACATATCCCACGCTTCCTCACCCTCCCTTTCAAATGTGCCACTTTTACCACCAGTTTTATACACTAGCCTGACCCGGCCCAGCACCATTTCCCGGTCCACGGCCTTGCACATATCGTAAATAGTTAAACCGGCCACGGTAACCGCCGTCAAGGCCTCCATTTCCACCCCGGTCTTGCCCGTGGTACGCACCCGGGCCTGGATTTGCACCCGGTCGGGAGGCTGCAGGCGGAAATCCACGTTGACCCCGGTTAAGGTAATGGGATGGGCCATGGGAATAAACCGCCCCGTTTCCTTGGCGGCCATAATACCGGCTACCCGGGCCACGCCCAGCACATCACCTTTGGCCACCCCGCCCCGGCCGATCAACTCCAAGGTGGCGGGCTGCATGAGCACCTCGCCCCGGGCCACCGCCACACGCACGGTGTCGTCTTTACCGCTGATGTCCACCATGCGGGCCGCACCACTGGCATCGAAATGATTTAAGCCCTTATAGCCATAATCGCTCATAATATTATTAACCTCCGATTTGGGACATAATGCGGTCGTCCTTTTGCCACCCCACCGCCAGGTCATGACAGTCAGGCTTGGCATAAATAGCCTCTTTAAAAATACCGGCCAGTTCACCGGTTCCGGCACCGGCCCGCAGTGCCTGCTTCAGGTCAATCTCCCGGCCGCTGAACAAGCAAGGCCGCAGTTGACCGGTGGCCGTAAGGCGCAGCCGGTTACAGGCGGCACAAAAATGATTGCTCACCGCTGAAATAAAGCCAATGGTCCCCGGCGCACCGGGGAAGCGGCTGTAACGGGCCGGGCCGCTGCCCAAAATATTCTTCTCCTCCTCCAGATTACCCAATGTCCTGGTAATTAATTCTCTGACTTCCTGGTTGGAAATAAACCTCCCTTTGGACCAGGCGTCTGAAGTACCGATGGGCATCAATTCAATAAACCGGACATGCAGGGGCTTGTCCAAAGTAAGCCTGGCCAAATCCACCAGTTCATCATCATTAAAACCCCGAATGGCCACCGTGTTAATTTTAACCGGCCCCAGTTCGTTTTGTAACGCGGCAGCTATACCGCTGCGCACCAAATTAAGATTTCCATACCGGGTAATGCGGTGGAACTTGGCGGGCTTTAATGTGTCCAGGCTTATGTTAACTCTTTTCAGCCCGGCCGCCTTTAAATCAGAAGCCATTTCGCCCAGTAAAATTCCGTTGGTGGTCAGGGCAATATCATCTATCTCAGGTATATCACGCAAATTTCGGAGCAGGTCCAAAATACCGCCCCTCACCAGCGGCTCCCCGCCGGTGAGACGTACTTTTTTGATACCCACAAGTACACCGGCCTTTACAACGGTGACAATTTCCTCCATGGTCAGTATTTCACTGTGCGGTATATGTTTAATTCCTTCGGCGGGCATACAGTAAACGCAGCGCAAATTGCACCGGTCAGTCACCGAAATGCGCAGGTAGTTTATTTGCCGCTGGTACCTGTCATGCATTGTTACACCTTCTTTTATTTTATATAATATTCGCTAATTAATAGCGACCTTTTTGCTGCAGCAGAGTTAATGTAAAAGTAACCACATAGGCAAGCAGTAAAAGGATAACACTTAAGGCAATGCCGATATCAAAATTACCCTTGTTGACCTCCATTACAGTGGCGGTGGTCAACGTACGGGTTTGGCCCAGGATATTCCCCCCCACCATCATGGCCGCCCCCACCTCGGAAACCACTCCGCCAAAACCGGCAATAACCGCGGCTAAAAGGCCCAGGCGGGCTTCTTTGATCAGTAGCCAGTATAGCTGCCAGCGGGAAGCCCCCAGAGCCAATATTTGCAGCCTGATTTTAGGATTCAGCTGCCCGATGGCTGCCATACTAAAACCAGTTACAATGGGCGAAGCGATTACCGCCTGGGCAATAATTATGGCCGAAGGGGTGTAGATAAGGTCCAAAAAACCCAGGGGACCGGAACGCCAGAGCAGTAGGCTGACCCAGAGGCCCACCACCACCGGGGGAAGTCCCATACCCATATTTACCAGGCTTACCGCCACGTTGCGCCCGGGAAAAACCTTGAAAGCCAGGAACAGCCCCAGGGGCACCCCGATTAATAAGCTGATTATAGTAGCCGTACCGGAAACCCGTAAGGTAAACCAGGTAATCCGCAGCACCTCCGGGTCACCGGACAGCAACATCTGCACAGCCTTAACTAATCCTTCCCAGACCATTTCCAAGCCGATATACCGTTCCTTTCCGAGTAATTTTTAAATTTAAGCGAATTTTCAATCAATATGCTCAAACTAACATAACGCATATAAAAAAATTAAACTTCGAAGAACCGTTGAAAAATTTTGTTCATCTCCCGGTCGGCCTCCAGTCTAAAACTATGGAAGGTTTCCAGCAAATGAACGGCCTCCGGAGTAAGTTTGGCACCTCCGCCCGTTTCACCGCCTACCCTGGTGACGACCAGGGGTATGCCCCATTTTTGTTCCGCCGTCTTTATTTTACCCCAGGCGGTACGATATGACATGCCCATAACTGCAGCGGCCCCGGCAATGCTGCCGGTTTGTTTGATATGCTCAAGTAGTTGAAAAAAACCGTCCCCTAGAATGCCGCCGCCTTTTTCCAGCCAAAATTTATAACCCAAACTAAATTTAGTATCCTCCATAGCCAAATCAACCACCTCCCACCGGCGGGAAAAGGGATATTCTTTCTCCACTCGTAGTGGTATAATCCAATGTTTGATGCCTGCCATCCACCAGTACAGTAAAAACCTGATCTTCGGGAACACCTATTTTGTGCAATAAATCCCTGATTGTTGCACCTGCCGGCAATTCCACCGGCAAAGGCTGACCAAACCCCACACCAGGCAAAAATTTCTCCAAGCCGCTGAACACCCGAACCTCAACCTGCAACATTCTCACCTCACATTGAACCAAACTTGCCCGGCAGCAACAAATCATAGTATATTTCGATAAAACAGGGTTTGTGCAGGAAAAACATCTCCCACAAACCCTGCTTGTTACATTATACTAAAAATCACAAGCTCCGTCCACTAATTCGACATATATCGAATGGCTTTTTATACTTGCCCCGCTCTTGTTAATTACCGGTCTTATGCACCGCCGGTTCTTTGCCTTTACCTGACCGGCCCAGCACCAGGGCTAACAAAATGCCTACCGCAAGGGTGGCCAGCATAGCCACGGTGCTATGCAGCACATACCAGGCCATTAAATACAACATGGCAATAACAATGGACATTAGCATCAGCGGAAAGGCCACCTTGAAAAATGCCATAAAAGTAATGGGCACGCCTCTTTTTTCCGCCATGCCTATGACCACCACATTGGCCGAGGCACCGATAATGGTACCATTACCCCCCAGGCAAGCCCCCAGCGACAAAGACCACCACAGGAAATTCAAATCGCTGATACCGCCCAGACGACCCATATCCTGGATTAATGGAATCATAGTGGCCACAAAGGGGATGTTATCCACAAAGGCCGAGGCAATGGCCGACAGCCACAAAATTAATAAACCGGCGGGCAACAATTCCCCACCTGTCACTTCCAGGGCAAAACTGGCAATGGCTTCAATAACCCCCACTTCTTCCAATGCACCCACCACGACAAACAGCCCGATAAAGAAGAATATAACTGGCCATTCAACAGCCTGGAAGGCATGTTCGGGGTCCATACGGGTCACCAAAAGCAGCAAAGCCGCACCGGTCAATGCAATTACCGAACTCTCCAAATGCACGAACTGGTGCAGTACAAAACCAGTGATCGTTATACCCAGTACAGTTAAACATTTCTTGAGCAGGACATGGTCCTTGATCTCGGCGTTTTCGTCCATAGCCATGATATTATTCATTAACTCCGGCCTCGTTGCCAATTGTTTACTGTATATCAATTTTAGTAAAAATATGGTTACAACATAGATTACCACCACCACAGGAGTTAAATTAATTATAAAGTCCATAAAACCAAGATGGGTGGCGCTGCCGATCATTATATTGGGAGGATCACCGATTAGAGTGGCGGTACCACCGATATTGGAAGCCATGATTTCCACAATCAGGTAAGGTATCACGTTAACTTGCAGTTGCCGGGCTATAGCAAAGGTCACCGGCACAATGAGCAGTACGGTGGTCACGTTGTCCAGTAAAGCGGATAGCACAGCGGTAATCAGAGCCAGGGAGGCCATAATCCGTACCGGTTCACCTTTGGCTCCCCTGGCGGCCTTGATGGCCAGGAATTCAAATACCCCGGTTTGCCTGGTGATGCCGACAATAATCATCATACCTATCAAAAGGCCGATGGTATTAAAGTCTACATAATGGACAGCGGCCTCTTCGCTGACAATACCCGCTAGAATAACCAGCGCCGCGCCGCAAAAGGCAGCTACAGCCCGGTGAATCTTTTCCGATACGATAAAGGCATATGTGATCAGGAAAACCGCTGTTGCAAATATAACCTGGTTATCTGCTTGCATAATCATCTCCCTCTATGACGGTATAGTGCTAGTAGTGACCAATTAATATAACAACAATACAACGCACCGGTTGGGTACAGGGGTACTATTGGAACACTATCAAAATCCTTTCATACCGGTCACCTCCCTCAATGCATAAAAGTAAAAAAAACAGGGGAGGTGGTCAAATAAAAATAAACTGACCACCCCCCCCAGCAGTCGAAACCGTTACAGCCTGGCAATCATAGGTATGTTAGTGATACCCTTAGACCCATAGCTTTAGCGTCCCTGGCTTTAACCAGGTTTGCCTAACCCGTGGAGAGTACTTATATCTAATTATTCCGTAAAGTAGTATATTCAAAATAATTATATAGTATATTTATTGACCGGGCAACCTCAATAACGGCCGTATAGCTCAATGGGCTCCCTGAAACAGACCGTTGCTCCCAATATCAGGCCTCTATGACTTTGTGATTTATTTTTCACTTACGTATGGCTATGCGCTCCACCGGTTTTGTGATGACAACTTTTATCACCAAGCTGCTTATTATTAGCGGTGCAGGATGCCACAGCATCACCAACTATTACTCTAAGCAAGTTGGGCCGGTCATACTCATTTTTACCGGCCCCGTAACCAACCCGGTCAATGGTCATGGCAGGCAGCCCCACCCGCCCCTCGGACAGCGTGGCCACCAGCGCGGCCCCGGTGGGGGTCACTGTTTCCATACGCACACCGGCATCATATACCGGCACACGGGCCCCCGTTAAAATTTCCAGCGTGGCCGGGGCGGGTGCCGGTATGATACCGTGCTGGCAGTGTATAAAGCCGGATCCCAGGGGCAGCGGTGATACAAATACTGCCTCGACCTCCAACAGGTGCAGTCCCAGCACCGTCCCCACCACATCGACAATGGCATCCACCGCACCCACCTCGTGAAAGTGAATTTTCTCAGGGGTGGTTCCGTGCACCCTGGCCTCGGCCCGGGCCAGGGTTTGAAATACCTGTTTGCTTTTATTCTTTACATTTTCCGGCAGTTCACTGGCAGCAATAATTTGTTCAATATCGGGCAGGTAACGTAAATGCTGTCCCCGGGTGGAGGTCTCCACCAGTATATTCTCGGCTGCAATACCTGCCCGGTGCACCTGTTCCCGGCGCAGCTCATAACCATCCAGCGCAAGCCCCGCCAATCCCTGGCACAGCCGGTCAAAATTTACCCCGGCGCCCACCAGTGCCCCCAGGCACATATCACCGCTAACACCGGAAAAACAATCAAAATACACTGTTTTCATTGTAAAAACCCCCCACATAAAGCCTTTCCCCGGCAACCCATTGTTTATAATAAAATTAGTTTGTACGGAAAACGAATTAAATCTAAAAAATACTATAACATTTTTCCAGCGGTTTATGAAAAATTTTCACACCGGTGGTCCAAAATAAACTATTCCCGCCAACTTGACAATCCCATTGGCACATTATACTATTTATTAGTTAAGATATATCTTTAAGTCACAGGAGCACCTCGTTTGTTGGGGTTTCACCTGTGCCACAATGGGGTATGCTAAATCCTTGAAGTTGCTCCTACAACTTCAAGGATTTTTAATTACCACTGCCTGACTCACAATTTTATAACTTTGCAACCTGTAAGTAAGAACTTGTTTGAAAAGTAGGCTTTAGTGCCAGGTGTTGAAAAATTTAATCTTTCAACACCTGGCACCGCGGGAGCACCGCAAAAGCCGGCCAGCGCGAAAGATTATAAGTGGCTCCCCCGGGCGAACTTTTCGAAAAGTCTCGGTAATATGAAACGATATTTTATATTATGACCCTGATTTCTAATATAACGCTAGGACGGTGTGCAAATGCAGTTTATTGATTTGACCCATACCATCGCGCCGGGCATGCCCGTATACCCGGGCACCGAACCACCCCGGATAACCGGGGCCTGCAGTATTGCCAAAGACGGTTTCAGGGAAAAGACATTGTTCATGTATTCTCACACCGGCACCCATATTGACGCCCCGGCCCACATACTGGAAGACGGCGCCACCCTGGACAGCCTGCCGGCGGCACATTTTTACGGCAGAGCCACCGTTCTGGATGTATCTCGACTTCCGGGACCGGAAATAACAAGGGAGTTAATCAGCCTCCCCCCCCGTGTAAACATAGATTTTGTTATTTTTTACACCGGGTGGTATCATAAGTGGGGTACACCCGCATTTTACACGGGTTTTCCGGTACCCTCCCCCCAAGCGGCCAACTACCTGGCGGGGCTTGGTATCAAAGGTGTGGGCACGGATGCCATTTCCATAGACCGGGCGGGAACCACGAATTTTATCATACATAAAATTTTCCTGCAAAAAAACATGATCATAATTGAAAACTTAGCCAACCTGGCCGGTTTGGCCGGTAAGATCTTTACCCTGTGCTGCTTTCCGTTGAAGATTGCAGATGCAGATGGCGCGCCGGTTCGGGCAGTGGCAATTTGTGATAACGGGGAACACCGGGCCAGCAACTGAACCAGGATAAGGCAATAAAACTTAAATACGGGGGAGATGTTGATGAGTTTACTGGAAAAAGATGAAAAACAGGGCAAGCGGATTATCATCACCGTTATCGGTCCCGACCGGGTAGGTATCATTGCCGGGGTCACCGGTATTCTGGCTAAATATAACTTTAACATACTGGATATCAGCCAGACCATCATGCAGGAATTTTTAGTAATGATGTTAATTGTAGACAGTGAAAACAGCACCATTGACCTGTCCGAGCTAAAGAATAATTTGGCTGATAAAGGAACCGAATTGGGTGTTCGTATCGACGCCCAGCATGAGGATGCTTTTAAATTTATGCACAGGCTTTAATAAGGGGGTCTTAGTTTGCTTACCATACAGGAAATCATGGAAACAATTACCATGGTCCAGGAGGAACACCTGGACATCCGCACCATCACCATGGGTATCAGCCTGCGGGACTGTGCCGATAACGACCCCCGGGCCGCCTGCCGTAAAATTTATGATAAAATCACCCGGCTGGCCGGTAACCTGGTGCCGGTGGGCGAGGCCATAGCCCGGGAATACGGCATACCCATAGTAAATAAACGCATATCGGTCACCCCCATCGCCCTGGTGGCCGAAGGCAGCCATACCGATGATTATTTGATCTTCGCCGAAACCCTGGACCGGGCAGCAGCCGAGGTGGGAGTAAACTTCATCGGCGGCTTTTCGGCGCTGGTACACAAAGGGATCACCGGTGGCGATAGAAAACTGCTGGATTCCATTCCTGCCGCCCTGGACACCACCGAGCGGGTATGTGCATCGGTGAACGTGGCCACCACCAAAGCGGGCATTAATATGGACGCCGTAGCTCTGATGGGACGGGTGATTAAAGAGGTAGCTTCGCGCACTGCCGACCGGGACGGGTTGGGCTGCGCCAAGCTGGTGGTTTTTGCCAACGTCCCCGAAGATAACCCCTTTATGGCCGGTGCTTTTCACGGCGTGGGAGAACCCGAATCAGTGATTAACGTTGGGGTAAGTGGCCCGGGGGTGGTAAAGCGGGCTGTAGAACGGGTTAAGGGCAGTGATTTCGGCACCCTGGCCGAAACCGTTAAAAAATCTGCTTTTAAAATAACCCGTATGGGTGAACTGGTGGGACGCTCCGCTGCCGCGCGGCTGAACGTGCCCTTTGGTATTGTGGACATCTCCCTGGCCCCCACTCCGGCGGTGGGTGACAGCGTGGCTGAAATATTGGAGGCCATGGGCCTGGAACGCTGCGGCACCCATGGCACCACGGCGGCTCTGGCTCTCTTAAACGACGCCGTGAAAAAGGGCGGGGCCATGGCCTCGTCATACGTGGGCGGGCTATCGGGCGCATTCATACCGGTCAGTGAGGACGCCGGCATGATCCGGGCGGTGGAGGAGGGGGCACTGCAACTGGATAAACTGGAGGCCATGACATGTGTTTGCTCGGTGGGACTGGACATGATTGCCGTGCCCGGAGATACGCCTGCGGAAACCATATCGGCCATTATTGCCGATGAAATGGCCATCGGCATGATCAACCAGAAAACCACCGCTGTGCGCATTATCCCCGCGCCCAATAAACAGGTGGGTGATCACGTGGAGTTCGGCGGCCTGTTGGGCCGGGCACCGGTGATGCCGGTGCATCGTTTTTCCGCCGCCGATTTCGTCCGGCGGGGCGGCCGCATACCCGCCCCCATCCACAGTTTAAGCAATTAGCCCACCATGTGAATCGTGGTTTATAACAAGCGCTTGGTGGTAAAATTGGTTCAAAGTCAGGCCGGTAAGATACCACCGTTTACAAACAGGCAGCGAGTTGATATATCAAAACAACCCGCTGCCTGTGTCATCTTGCCGTTTGCACCTCAATATCCCACCCGTCGGTAGTGAACAGCACAGCTCCGTCCCGGTCATTGCGAAAAATAACGGCACCGGTGCTGTTTAATGCTTCCAGTGTTTCCGGAGCAGGGTGACCGAAGCGATTATTTTTACCCACCTGGATGACGGCATACCCGGGTGCCACCGCTTCGAAAAATTCCGGCTCAAAAAAACGACTGCCGTGATGTGGGACTTTCAGCACATCGGCCTGCAGTCTCGCCCCGCTGCCCAATAAATCCCGCTGGGCTTCCTCCTCTATATCCCCGGTTAATAAAAAAGACACCTGTCCGTATTCCAGGCGCAGTACCAGGGAAGCATCATTTAATTCTTCCTCTGAAGCAGCGCTCAACTCCCTGGCCGGGGCCAGCACGGTCACTTCCACATCCTTGTCAATATGCAAAGCATGCCCGGCCCCCACCCGGTAAACCGGAATATTCAAGGGGGACACAATTTTCAGCAATGCCTCGTAACCAGGCGCACCGGACAGCACCAAAGCCCCGACGCTCAACTTTTCGGCCACGGGCGGCACTCCCCCCGCGTGATCACCATGGGGATGGGTGACCGCCAGCACGTCCAACTTGTCCATACCCAGGCGGTGCAGGTAGGGCACCACAATGGTCTCCCCCACCCCACGGCTGTCTTCCGGATCTCCCATCCGCCCGCCGGCGTCCACCAGCATGGTGCGGCCGCCGGGAAAGCGTACCAGTATACTGTCGCCCTGGCCCACATCAATGAAATGCACCTGCAGCCGCCCGCCAACGCCTCCCCAGGGCCAGAAAATAACCAGCAGCAAAAAAACTGCCAGCCCAACCGAGGCCATCCTTATCCGGCGGTTATGTGTACCAAGCCAACACAAGGGCGCAGGCAAATTTGGCGGCATTACCAGGCGACCACCAATCAATTCCGTTATTCCCACCAGGCCGGCATACCAGAACGCCACCGCATACCATGGGGGTGTAGCCACATGGGAATAACCGCCCGGTAGCAAGCTGATTAGGCGCGCCAAACCGGTAAAAAAGTCTATCAGTACCCCTGTGCCCGCATTTATGATGGCAGCGGCAGGCAAGAAAACAATGCCGCAGGCCGAACCCAGAAAACCCAGCAGCATAATCAGCCCCACCAGTGGCACCAGCAGCAAATTGGCCAGCGGGGCCACCGGGGTCACCAGATTGAAATAATATATTAATAAGGGCAGGGTAGCCAATTGAGCAGCAATGGTCACCCCAAGGGGTAGAGCCAGCCAGCGGGGCCACCCCCAACCTTTAACCAAGAACGCACTGATTTTTGGCATGAGGTATAATATGCCCCAGGTGGCGGTGAAGGACAATTGAAAGCCTATTTCATACAGGGCAGAAGGATCGAACAACAGGATAACCAGTGCCGCCAGGGCCAGGGTGCTGGGCCAGTCCCTTTCCCGGCCCAGGTATACCGCCATGAGCACCAGTAGGCCCATAATGCCGGCCCGCTGCACCGCCGGACCCATACCGGTCATTACAGCGTAAAAGACCAGCACCCCCAGGGCCAGGGCGGGCACGACCCGGCGCGGCAACCCCAGTGCTGTGGCCAGCAACAGTACCCCGGCCAGTACAAAGCCCACATGCAAACCACTCACACTGAGCACGTGGGCAACACCGGTTTGGCTAAAAACATCCTTAACGGACTGGTCAATGCCCCCGGTATTGCCAAATAACATCCCGGCCAGCACCGCCGCCTGCCCTTCGTTCAGGGTAAGACTCGCCACCCCGGTCAGCCTTTGTTTACCCTGTAAAGCCAGGCGGACCAAGGGATTCCCCCCGGTTCCAAGTATCTGGACACTGTCCGGTTTATCTACGTTCATTAAACAATAAATACCCCGCCGCGCCAGGTAGTTCCGGTAATTAAAGGCCCCGAAGTTACCGGGTTCCCCGGGCCGGTATAAAAACCCCTTCACCCGCAGGTAGTCGCCATAATTGCAACTGCTACCACCACCATATATTCTAACCAGCACCAATCCCCCGGCGTCCACCCGCTTATCGCCAAGCCAAACCGCCTCGGCTGCTACAATATAGGCGGTATAATTTTTACGCACATCGGGCTCACGGGCCACCATACCATCAACGCTCACAAAGTGGCCAGCAAAACGCTCGGGCCCGTCGGGACGCTGTATACTATCCAAGCCGGCCACAAACCAGCCCAATACAATGAATAATAGAATAATAAACCAGCGATTATCCCAGCGGTTAAAAATACAACCGGCCAGCACAACCACCATACATACCAGCGCCAGTAGCAAAAGCACTCCGGGCACAAATCCCCATGCTGCATTAAGCACGATACCTGTTATAAAACATATGGTTATCACCAGTAGGGGCCGGTTCATGGCGGCAGCTTTCCCTTCATAACTCCCCCCGCTTTTAAACCCGCGTTAAGATTAAGACAGCTTGAATTTGTGGACAAACTTTCCAGTATGACTAAAATAATAGCATTGTTTCAGGTAAAAACAACCCTGCCGGAGGTAAAAATATCACGCAATTGCATCAAATCTAACAGAACCCGTATCCCAGTACACTGTCAACCAACCATAATTACAAAAAAAATAGGAACAACAGCGTTGTTCCTGACAGGTGGTAGTTAAGTTTTACTCGGCGTCTTTAAACCGGATCATCGGGCATTTCTTGCAAACATCAATGCCGGGCCATTCCTGGCCGGGGGAGCCCACCATCGAGGGACCGCCGTATTTGGCAGTGCGGCGCAATAATTGACGGGCCAACAATCCAATATCACCGCCGGGTATAAAAAGGTTCACTTCGCCCCTTTCAGTTTTACCGGAAGTGTAACTACCGGCACACATGGTGTTCATATTGGGTTTTTGCTCATTGTAACAATAAACCATACCACCACACACCGCCGAATTAACGGTATGGTTGAATTGCAAGGTGGGTACTTTTTTGGCACCGATATAGTCGTTCATAATGTGATAGGCTTGCAATACATTGGTCACCATAAAAACAACATCCGGGTCCACTGGTGTTTTGCCCAGGGGAGCGGTCATAAACCCCTTCAACTTGCCTACAGGAAGCATTGGTTTGGCCAGCAGGCAATCTTTAGCATGATCCCAGTCCGCAGTATATTTTACATGACCGTCAACTTCCTCATCACTAGGAGCGCGTAAACCCAGGCAGGTTTTGGCGTTACCACACATTAAGTTGTCTCCGTTGGCTTTCACTATATAGTTGTTCATCCGGGAAGCCAGAGCGATTTGGCAAACGGTCATTTTGGGCCCGGGCAGCTTTTCAGCCTTAAAATTGTTATATTCCTCTTCATCCCAAAAAAATTTTACAGCTACCGGATGGTAATCAAGTTTATACAAATACTCCAGCGCATCGGCCATTTCAGCATAGGTCAGATCCTTTTTAGCAAGCTCCTCAACGTTTAACAACATAAATACCGCCCCCTTCTGTTTATTACTCTCGATTATCGTTTAAATAAACTTTTATTATAATTAACTTAACAGATATCCGACACTTTTCATGTCAGGGTAGCGACACTCAACATGTCTTTATAATGACAAAAAATATGTCCGCAATATGACATAATGAGCACAATCCCGCCACATAACAAAGAAGCCCCCAACTCCTACCAACACAGGGTTGACCGGAGCCAGGGGCTCTAATATGTAATTTAAGCCACAACAACGTCTAATTGACACAAATCAAGTTTTTCATTTGTTCGAAACGTTTTTCACCAATGCCGGAAACGTTCTGGATATCCTCAATGGTTAAAAAAGGGCCATGCTGGGTGCGGTAATCAATAATCCTCTGGGCCAGGGAAGGGCCAATACCGGGCAATTCCTCCAGCTGGGCCATGGAGGCAGTATTTATGTTGATACTCCCGGCACCATTGCCACCCGGAGAGACAACTCCTTCGGCAGTCAATGCGCCTTGCACCGCGCCCGGCAACTGCTGCCGGCTTATTTGCTCCACACTGTAAACGGTGATTTGCTTACCATCCTCAAGCGTCGCCGCCAGGTTCATATAATCAAGGGCTGAATTTTCCGTGGGACCCGCCATATTAACAGCATCCACCACCCGTGACCCGGTGGGCAGGCGATATACACCGGGTTTCTGCACCGCCCCGGCCACATGGACTATAACATGCTGTATTTCCTTTGTTTCACTGGACCGGGCCGTGGAGCCATTGCCGGGGTCACCATTTTCCACCGCACCGGGCACCAGGTTGTCAGTCACCAGCGGCCCGGCTGTTTGCATGCGGGCATATTTATGACCGGCGCCGAACAGTATCACCGCAGCCAGAATCAGCAGAACCCACTGGTGCCTTTTTTCCAACTGAAACATGGTCACCACCGCCAAATAGTATAATTTCACCGGGGAAATTCTACCTTTGCCGGTAAAAATCCTCTTATAAAGTTAAACTTTTCAAAAACAGGCAGTCTTCATTATTACCAGTTATTTATACAGACACGGCCGGTAATATTGGCACCATGGCCATGATCGCCACAGGAATAACCGAACACGCGGCGAAAATAATATAAAATTTCAAATATTACAAGAAAGGACGGAAAAACGAGATGGGTTTATTAAGATGCTTGTTATTCGTACCCGGCACCGATCGCAAAAAAATAAACAAGGCTTTCGCCCTAAACGCCGACGCCGTCATTATGGATTTAGAGGACGCAGTGGCCATAAGTGAAAAGCACACCGCCCGGCGGGTAGTCAGCGAGACCATTAATTCTTCGGCATTGCCCGTTACCTACGTGCGGGTTAATGCAGTATCATCGCCCTATATTTTAGCCGATCTTCAGGCCGTGGTACAGCAGAGGCTGGCCGGTATCATGCTGGCCAAGGCGGAAACGGCGGAAGAGGTGCGCCGGGCTGACTGGCTCATGGGGCTGCTGGAAGAGGAACGGAATATACCCCGGGGCACGCTGGAACTGGTGCCCTTTATTGAAAGCGCCCGGGGTATCGAAAACGCGGGCGAAGTGGCCGCCGCCTGCCCCAGGGTGAAAAGACTGGCCTTCGGCGGCAACGACTACACAGCGGATACCTGGACCACTTACTCCGAAGATGGCAGCGAGCTTTTTTACGCCCGGGCCAAACTTATCGCCGCCTCCCGGATGGCCGGCATAGAACCGCCGCTGGATACTGTCTGCCCCTTTATAAAAAACATTGACGCTCTGCGCAAAGATGCCCACCGGGCCAGAAAATTGGGTTTTCAAGGAAAAATGGTTATTCACCCAGCCCAAATTGAACCGGTTAAGGAAATATTCAGCCCCACCCCGGAGGAAGTTGCTGCCGCGGAAAAAATCGTGGCCGCCTTTGATGAAGCCGAGGCCAAAGGTACCGGCGTTATCCAGCTGGACGGCAAAATGGTGGAATACCCCATAGCTAACCGCGCCCGGCAAATTTTGGCCGCCGCCCGGGAATTAAAATAAAGAAGCACGCCGGGACAAAGGCGTGAGCGCGGGGACGGTTCCCTTGCTTCCCGAAGATAGCAAGGGAACCGTCCCCGCACTTCTCACCGTGTTCCTTTAAACTACTTAGTCAAGGTCAACAATATATCATCACCTTGATTAGATACATCAACCCGCCACCCTTTATTTTCGGCCAGGCGGGATACATTTTCCCGGGCTGCGGCGTTGCTGACCAGCACACGTACAGTACCGGTGTTCATGTTATCCAATACCCGTTTGGTCAGCAGCACGGGTTCAGGGCACAGCAATCCCCGGGCGTCAACTTCCCTTTCCAAAGCTAACACCTCCTGTCACCACCGCCGGTCGATTCACCATTCCTATGGCGAATACAACCAGCAGGCCCAAAATTACCGCTATTTGACCGGCCAGGGGCACCCCGTCGGGGCTGGCGGCAAGACCAAAGTTATGGGATACGGCCGCTCCGGCCATGAGCCCTATGATAGTGACGGCACAATCGGTGTTTCCTTCGGCTGCGGCCACCAATTGCCGTAGCGGGCAACCGCCCAACAGCACCGCCGCCCAACCGGCCAACGCCATGCCCAAAAAGTTCCACAGGCCATCGGTATGGGCCACCGGCTGGCCGGTAAATCCGATATTAAATGCCCCTACAGCCAGGTTTCCGGCCAGGGCCACCACAAATATAGTGATAAAGCCATACAATAAATGTCCATCCCGCAGAATAATAAAATCCCTGATACCGCCCACCATGCACAACCGGGAACGCTGGGCCAGAGCCCCCACAGCCAGGCCGGCCACCAGCGCTATCCAAACAGGCGCATGCATGGAACCGGGCCCTTGCTCACTAAAAAATAAAAATGCGGGTTTAGCCAGTAAAAGAATAAATAATACCGCCATAAATGCCGAAAAAAGGTAGCCATTGCTTTTCGGCTGGGGAACAGCCCGGCCCAGGGTGAATCCGGATTTAAGAAACCATACCCCCACAGCTACCCCGGCCACCAGACCGGCCAGACCCACTCCGGCGTTTAGGTCTCCCCCGGCCAGCCGCAAAACAGCCCGTACGGGGCAGCCTAGAAACACCAGCATGCCCATCATGGCAAAAAAGCCCAGGGTAAAACGTGTAAAGGAACTGGAACCGCCAACGGCTCTAAACTCCCTGGTAGCCTGGGAAGCAATAAAAGCGCCCAGCACCAGGCCGATAATTTCGGGTCTTATGTACTGTACCGGCGCAGCCCGGTGCAACCCCAGGCCGCCGGTCGTATCCCGCAAAAAGCAGGCGATACAATACCCCATGTTGGCCGGGTTACCCATTTTGACCAATATCACCGCCAGCAACCCCAGCACTCCCCCGGCGGCAATAATCAACAGCCGCTGCTTATTCAATAATACCTCCCCCTTAAACATATTTGGAGGGGAGAAGTCGGAATCGAACCGGACTCCCGCCTGGATCGCAGGCAGGCCAACGGGTTTGCAGCCCGCGGGGACCACCAGATCCATTCTCCCCGGTCAATCTAATTCGGCAAAGAGCATAAAAACCCTTTATCCCCAGCATTTAATTTATTTATGGATAGATCTTTCAGCACAAAAATTTTTTATTATTCGGTGCTTTAAAATAAAATGCACACGGTATTTACCAATAATAAAGAAAAACAGGCCGGCGCAAGAACAACAAGGCGCCCTCCGCTCCTATAAAAAGAGTAATTTATAACTTCCGACATTTATATAAAAATATTTTATTTGAGCAACAAAAATATCTTATTTATAATATTCCAAGTAGATTTGCTTGGAAAGGGAGATTAATTAAATGAACAACTATCAAGAGATGTGGCGCACGCTGGGATTGAACATGGAGGCCCACGACCAGTTGTTGCAAGTGTTGCCGCCCACCTATCACGATGTTTACCTGACGCAGGCCAACAGGCCGCAGGGTATGGAATACTTTGATTTTGTGGTTAATGAAATACACGGTTTAAGGATCCAGGAACTGCAAGAGCACAAAAAGGCAGGCGGCAAAGTTATCGGTGCCTTTTGCGTGTTTGTTCCCGAAGAAATTGTACGGGCGGCCGGTGGTATCTGTATTGGTCTTTGCTCCGGCGTGGAAATAGGCACGGCCGAAACGGAAAAAGTACTGCCGCGTAATATCTGCCCGTTGATTAAATCATTCATGGGCTTTAAGCTGGGTAAAGTTTGTCCCTATTTTGAATCCTGCGATATAGTGGTGGGTGAAACCACCTGCGACGGTAAAAAGAAAGCCTTTGAAATACTAAATGACTACATTCCGGTCCACGTGATGGAAACACCACACATGAAGAAAAACCGGGACCGTCGGCTATGGCTGGAGGAGGTGCGGGATTTCGCCCGGGTAGTGGAGAAAGCCACCGGCCACACAATAACAGCGGATAATTTGGCCAAAGCTGTCCAAGAAGTCAACAATAAACGGCGGGCTCTGCAGCGCCTGGCCGAACTGCGCAAACAAGACCCGGCACCCATCAGCGGCAAAGACAGCCTGCTCATTGAACAAATAGCCATGTATGACGATGTGGCCAGGTTTACTGCCAAGGTCAACGCTCTGTGCGACGAACTGGAGGAAAAAATAAAAGCCGGCCAAGGGGTTTTTCCCCGCAAGACTCCCCGGGTGATTGTCACCGGCACGCCCATGGCCATCCCCAACTGGAAGGTGCCCCACATCATTGAAAGCAGCGGCGCGGTAATAGTGGCGGAAGAGTTGTGCACCGGCCTGCGTTATTTTGAAAATGAAGTGGCCGAGGATGGGCAGACCAAGGATGGCTTGTTGGAAAACCTGGCCGCCAGGTACCTGGGCATCAACTGCGCGGTATTCACCCCCAACACCGGACGCATGGATAGACTGCTTCAGCTGGTTGAAGATTACCACGCCGACGGGGTTATCCACTGTGCACTATCCTTCTGCGATCCCTATGCCGTGGAGGCCAACCGGGTGGAAAAAACCCTCAAGCAGCATAACATACCACTGTTAAAAATTGAGACAGGCTATGACCAGGAGGATTCCGGCCAGCTCAAAACTCGGGTGGAGGCTTTTATCGAGATGCTTGGATAACTGAAAGGCGGTAGTTGGTATTGTACGCTGGAATAGATATCGGATCCCGAACCATAGGTTTTGTGGTGGTATCCGGCGGCCAGGTAACTTACTCCAGTATTGCGGACACCGGATTTGAACCCCTGAACACAGCCAAAAATCTGCTTACAGGTAAATATAACCGGATAGTGGCCACGGGCTACGGCAGGCATGCCGCCCGCTCCGCATTTGCTCACCGGGTGGTCACGGAAATTAAAGCCCACGCCATGGGAGCAGTGCATATTTTTCCCAGTGCGCGTACCATACTGGACATTGGCGGCCAGGACACCAAGGTTATCCTGCTGAATGAGCACGGCGCTGTGATTGATTTTCAAATGAATGACCGGTGTTCCGCCGGTACGGGAAAATTTTTGGAGGTCATGGCGGCAGCTCTGGGCTACCCGGGCATTGAGGACTTTAACGCAGCGGCACTGGCGGGTGACAATGGTATTAAAATCAGCAACATGTGTACCGTGTTTGCCGAATCCGAGGCGGTATCACTGCTGCACCGGGGAATCCCCCGGGAGGACATTGCCCGGGCACTGCACGCTTCGGTGGTGGAAAGAACAGCGGGCATGCTGCGCAGGATTGGCTTTAATCCCCCGCTGGTGTTCACCGGCGGGGTGGCCAACAACGGCTGTATTATAACTCTGCTGGAGGAGAAACTGGGTACAGAGGTGCTAATTCCTCCCGACCCCCAACTGGTGGGGGCGCTGGGCGCAGCTTTGGCAGCCCAAAATGACAGCGCTGTAGGATAAAAAACTATGGGAAAGCAGCAGGGAGCACGGGGGCGGTTCTCCCGCTTCCTGTTGGAAGCAGGAGAACCGCCCCCGTGCTTCACTAATGGTTTTTAGCACAGGCAGCGCAATGGTCGCCCCAGAAGCGGTCTGTCAAGGTGAGTACACTGTAGTTAACTGCCTCCTCCGGGCTTGCACCGGTGATTTTTTTGTAGCACTTGTCGCATACCTTTTTACCGGCGGCATTTGCCAAGGAGAACGGTATCCCCAGCCCGGCAAGCCTTGTCTTCCTGTCGGGCACTTCTATATCTTCGATATCCACAGCATCATTACTCACCACCACCAACCCGGCATTCCCCTGCAGTGCCGGGTCGTGGACTACTGTAAAAGCTTTGCCCATTTTGCCGGCCAAAAGCCGGTATTTTTCCACCGCGTGGTCATTGATATCGCCGCTGGCGACTACTTTGGTGGCCCGCCGGTCTTTTAAAGATTCCACTATTTCCGGATATACGGCGGGCTCGGCAACCTGTGCTTTGGTAAGCAAACGGATAACCCTTTCCCTGAATTCACCCAAATAATGAACTTTTTCAGCATGTCTGATTTCCGGTACCCCGTGATAACCTATCGAAAGTTCCTTATATAGTTCATCACGCTTAGTCCATTCACTAATAGCCTCTTGATGTATATCACTATCCATGCACTTTCCCCCTGTCAAGTAAAATTTTCTCCATTTTGTCCTCATAACGTGAAGTGCGAAAGTGCACACCCTTGCCCATTGTTTTCACCACGTGCCAGTGCTAATATGAACCAAGAATATTGTTTTCGTAAAGGGTGGTATTTATGATACAAATTGATATACCCGGCAGAGAACCGCTACAACTAAAACACATTGTGCTGGATTACAACGGCACCCTGGCCAAGGACGGTATACTGCTGCCCGGCGTTGCTGAAAGGCTTAATTTGTTGAGTGAAAGTATTGAAGTACACATATTAACCGCAGATACCTTCGGCAAATGTGCCGGTGAATGCCGGATTATCAATAGTACGCTGCACATTCTTAACCAAGCGGTGGGCTCGGAGGAAAAAAAGGCCTACGTGGAAAAACTAGGGGCGGAAAACGTAGCAGCTGTGGGTAATGGTGCAAACGACAGGCTTATGCTGGCCACGGCCGCCCTGGGTATAGTCATACTAGGCCCCGAGGGAGCCGCTGTAAGTACGCTGCAACATGCCAATGTGGTGGTAAAGGATATCAACGACGGCCTGGAGTTGCTTTTACACCCCAAACGCCTAACAGCCACGCTGCGGCTATAAGCCCGAAGAAAACACCCGGTCCTAAAACCATCGAAGCGGTTCTGTACCGGGTGTAGTTTTTTTCAAAGCTTTAGATGATCTTGATACCAAAGGTAGCCAGGATATAACCTGTACCAATATAAGTCAGTATTACAGCGAGAAATATTTTTAGATACTGGCCTTTGATGTATTTGGACAGCGTCGGGCCAAGGTAGGAACCAATTATCACACCAACAACTTCAAAGGAAAGCAGCATAAAATCCAGGCTGCTGCCCATGCGAATATAGTTCATAATGCTGGTGGCTGAAGTGATTAATACCGATAACACCGAAGTGCCCGCCACGATGAACATGGGAAACCCAAGCATACTGCTCAGAAAGGGCACCAATAAGAAACCACCGCCCACCCCCAGCGCTGCGGATAATATCGCCACCAATATACCGGCAATGAAGGGTTTAACCGCGTTAAACTTAAATGTTTCACCGGCAAAGGTAAATTCATTTTGTATACCCACGTGACTAAATTGAACTCCGATATTCTTTAGCTCATTTAATCTACCTGCGGCCTTAAGTTCCTTTACCTTTTCTTCAAAGGCCTGGTTTGCTTTTTTTACGGATTGCTGCTTATCTTTATTGGAAGGCAGCATCTCCAGCCATATTTTAACCGCAATTAACAAGGTAATCGCACCAAAGAAAGGTCTGTATGTGTCCATACTTGGTAAATATGTATGGGAAAGATAAGACCCCACCAAGGCACCTACAATACCGCCCAGTCCCAGGGCAATAGCCGCCGGAACCACCAAACGGCGCTCCTTTAAATACAACGGTGCTGAAATTACCGGACTGATTAAAGTTAGTACCTGATTCATGGGCTTAACCATATTGGCATTCTTTATGCCGAATATGGTTATATGACCAACCCCGGATAATATACCGCCGGCGGCACCCACCGTTGAATAAACATACCCCACAAAAACGGACCATAGCACCAACAATACAGGATTTACCGTTACACCTGCCACCGCAAACTCCATTATTATCCTCCTTTATTGTCTTTATAATTAAATAAAATATCAAATGCTTGACAATTAAGAAGTCACCGGGGCGCCATTATTTGGTCCGCATACCGACATTTTTTAACATAGGTTCAAATGAAGCACGGGGACGGTTCTCATGCTTCCAACGTCCAAGGTGCTAATTTATAGCCCAACAAAAAACCACTCGGCAAACCCGCGATTAAGGGTTACCGAGTGGTTATAATGTTATACTTTGCAAATAGCAAGTGTATTAAATGCTAATGCCAAATGCGGAAAGAACATAACGCAAGCCAATGTAAGTCAGTATCACAGCCAGGAATATTTTGAGGTATTGACCTTTGATATACTTAGAAAGTACGGGACCAAGATAGGAACCGATAATTACACCGACAACCTCGAATCCCAACATGGCAAAGTCCAGGCTACTGCCCATACGGATGTAGTTACCAATACTGGTGGCCGAGGATACCAAAATGGAAAGGGTGGATGTACCGGCCACGATAAACATGGGGAAGCCAAGAATACTGCTCAGGTAAGGAACCAGCAGGAAACCACCGCCCACGCCAAGGGCTGCCGAAATAATGGCCACGATACCACCGGCGAGGAATGGCGACAGGGCATTATACCTGAAAGTTTCACCCGCAAATGAGAACGTATTGTTAGTAATGCCCATTTCACTGAACTTGACGCCGATATCTTTAAGTTCATTCATTCTGCCAGCCGCTTTAAGTTCCTTAACCTTTTCTTCAAAGGCTTTATTAGCCTTTTTCACAGCCTTTTGCTTTTCCTGAGCCGAAGGACGCAATTCAGACCAAATTTTTAATGCTATGAACAGGGTAATGGCACCGAAAAACGGCTTATAACTATTCATATCCGGCAGGTAGGTATGCGAAAGATAAGAACCAACAAGCGCACCCACGATACCGCCTAAACCCAGGGCAATGGCGGCCGGAACCACCAAACGGCGCTCCCTGAAATACAGCGGTGACGAAATCATGGGGCTAATTAATGTTAACACCTGGTTCATTGGTTTGACCATATTAGCATTTTTCATACCGAATATACTAATATGACCGACACCAGCTAAAATACCACCGGCGGCGCCCACTGTGGAGAAGACATAACCCACAAACAGAGACCATAAAATCAGCAAAATTGGATTTACAGAAACACCCGCAACTGAAAATTCCATATACTTAACCCCCCAAAATTTTTTACTCGAGTCACCCTCGGCTGCTGCCCTTCGTCATGCTTGTTCTTTAATCATATTCATTGATATATTAAGCATTGGACAGCTGCACTTTTCTGTTTTTAAATTTTTTGCGCAAAATGTAAAATATAATAGCAACTACCGGGTATACCAAAACAATGGGAATCTCGCTGCCCAGTCCGGGTAGACTTACAGGTAAGCTAACAAAGCTAATTTTTGTAGTAATAACGGCCAGCAAAAATAGATGGGGCACAATAAAACGCAAGCCGTCAAAAAACATGTAAGTCAGGTATTTCATAAACAACTCGTTTGATTCGATTTGCAGGTTTCTGTATATTTGTTGATTATCTATTTCCAAGGCAAGCCTGGATAATTCCTGCAGCTCCTTTATTCTATCTCGTAACTGTTCTTGCTCTTCGCGCTTGGGATGGTACCATTTGTCCAACAAATCACTAAAATTCATTTACATCACCTGCTTTCCACTTAAGATCCGGATTAAGGCAACCGATTGTCAGTATTATTCCACCAATCACCCCCATTTAACCATTTTTATGGACAGTAAACGCCCACCAGGCTGAATTTACCAAAACCCGGCGCAACGATAAACAATAATTAACTTTTATAATCCTTGCAATAAGATTAGCAAATAATTATAGAGTTTTATGTCGCCGAATTGACAACGACTAGGTCTGCTTAACGACAAAAAAGATGTCATCTAGATGACATCTTTTTTGTGAGGTAACTCCTTTTTACCATTAAGTACTATTTCTAAGGCCAGGGTCTATTAAATTATATCTTTGAGAAATAACTTTTAAGAGATATACCTTTCCAAGCACTGCCTGTCTGTTATCATGATAATACCATCTTCCATCTCAAGGCACCGCTCTTCCCGCATGGCACTCAGTATGGATGTTACCGTCTGCCTGGAGGCACCGATCATGGCCGCCAAATCCTCGTGGGTAAAACGTGGCTCTATCCTGATTACACCGTTCACCTGCTGCCCACAACCCTCGGCTATTTTCAACAAAAGAAGGGCCAGACGGCTGGTAACATGGCGGGTAACCATTTCATGCACTCCCAATTCGGCATCCCGCATGCGCATCGCCAGCAATCTTGCCACTTTTAAAGCAATGGTGGTCTCGCAGGATAACAATTCGAAAAATGCCTCTTTATAAACAACAATCAACTTCACATCAGTAATGGCCCCGGCATTACAAGTACGCTCCACACCGTGCAGCGTTTCCGCAAGCCCCATAAGCTCGCCTGGCCTTCTTATTGAACCCACCGTAACATAACGACCGTCACCGTTTATGCGGAATATCTTTACCCAGCCGCTTTCAATTAAAAACACCCGGTCAGCGGGGTCACCATTGCAAAAAATGTTTTCGCCCCTGGTATATTGCCTGGCTATGCCCACTTGACGAATCATTTCCCTTTCGTAATCTGCCAGCCTGACCACGTTCCTGAAATTCATTAGACCCTCCACAGAAAGGTAATCATAATGTTTACAGTTAACATATTATACCTATTGGGTGTTTGTTTCAGTCTTGCATCGGACAATTGTTTGTCAACTAGGGAGCAAGTGCACAGAAAAAAACCGGTAATAGAACCGGTTTTATACTACCCATTTGGCCAGTTTGTCTGGATTGACAATGCGTATAGCTCTGCCTTCGTAAACAATGCTTCGTTCTTGCTTAAAAGTGTTTAACAATGAAGTAACCGTCTGGCGTGATGTGCCTACCATATTAGCTATTTCTTCATGGGTAAGTTTGAGATTTATCTTAACGCCGTTCTTGGTTTGCTCGCCCATGCGCTCACCCATTTTGATCAGCATCAGGGCAAGCCTGCCGGGAGCTTGCCAGCAAACCATTTCGTGGATAATGGACTCGGCCTCGCGCATCCGGGCACCCAAAAGTTTAGCCACTTTAATAGCCAGGAAGGGATGTTGAGACATTAATTCTTCAAACCTGGTGTTGGTCATAACCACCATGGTCACGTCATTAATAGCTCCGGCAAAGCAAGTGCGCTCAACTCCCAGTATGGTTTCAGCCAATCCCATCATTTCCCCGGGGCTGCGGATGCTGCCCACAGTAACTCTCCTGCCATCGGTGGACAACCTGTAAATTTTAACCCAACCGCTTTCCAGCAAATACACCCGGTCGGATATATCGCCGGCGGCAAATATGACATGACCCTTTGGATAATGCACCGTTGAACCGGCCTCTCTGACCAGCATTTTTTCAGCTTCGGTGAGCATGGGGTCGGTCCTCAATATAGTGTTGTTGCTATATGCTAAATCACTTATGTTATTGCCATTAAATAGACTCATGATATCACCTCATTTAAGTCCTTTGGTTAGCATATTAACTATTCTATATAATATATTCACATCCATATAAAAGTTTAAGCAAGGATTATATGATGATCAATGATCATTGCCAGGAAGATCAGGAACAAATAGGGGCTGGACAATTTATACAAAAACCAGGCTTTTTTTTGCTCCGGTGCAAAGAACAGGTAGATATTCCCGGCGGCAATAACAAAACCACAAACTATGGCCGATACCAGGTAAAAGGTGCCCATGGTACCAGCAAAGTAGATACCGATAGACAAAGCAAACATGGCGATTACAGTAAACAAAATATACAACAATGTACGCTTGGTATTGCAAACCACCGGCAGCATGGGTACCCCAACTTTACGGTAATCGTCCTTGTAGAATATGGCCAGGTTCCAAATATGATTAGGTATCCACAAAACCACCAGTAAACTGATCAAAACCGGCAGCAACTCCACCTTACCGGACACCGACGTCCAACCAAACAAAGCTGGCAAACCACCGCTGAAACCACCCAGAATAATATTCCACGCACTTTTACGCTTGAACCACAGGCTATATATACCGACATAACCCAGCATGCCCAGGAATATGCAAACAAAGGACGCAAAATTCAGACTTAGAGCAATAACCGAGGCCACCAAAAATTGCGCCAAACCCCACACCAATGCCTTTTCCGGAGGGGCTATTCTGCCTGAAGGAATAGGGCGCTGTCTAGTCCTTTCCATAATGGCATCAATATCCCGGTCCACATAACAGCTAACAGCGTTTACCCCGGAACAAGCCAGGGTAATGGCCACCAGTGACTTTAGCAGCACCGGCATGGACATGGTATATTCCGCTGCGGCCAGAAACATGCCGACCAAAGCCGTAAATACAAGCAAAAACACCGATCTCGGCTTGGTAACTTCTATATAGTTTTTGGCAGTATAAAGCCAGTTCTTCACCTGGGAACCAGTCTTTACTCCCACCGGATTACCATACATGAGATCCCTCCCGGTAGACTTTTAGAAAATTGGCGGCTCGTCTACCAACTTGGCAAACGCCCACGCTTTTATACTATGGGAACCGACAGTTACCTAATTAAGGTTTTATATAATTAACTACTCATAAAGGGACGGTATTAATTATATCACATATTTAGATATTTTGTTGAAATATTTATAACAATCACTCATCCGGGTTTACCGCTGTACCCAGGTAGAACATGGCCCGGTTGCGGTAATGCTGCGCCATTTTACTAAAATTTTCTATATCCTCTTCGGTTAACTGGCGCACCACCTTGGCCGGAGAGCCCATGGCCAGTGTGCGGGGCGGGATCTCTTTACCACCCGGCACCAGTGAACCGGCCCCGACAACACTGTATTCACCTATTTTGGCACCGGAAAGTACAACCGCGCCCATGCCAATCACGGCACCGTCACCCACCCGGCACCCGTGCAATATGGCGTTATGGCCCACCGTTACGTTATCACCGACAACCAAGGGGTATCCCCCATCCTCGTGAAGCACAGCCCCATCTTGAATATTCGTGCCGCAACCTATTTGCACGTCATCCACATCGCCCCGGATTACTACATTGTACCATACACTGGAATTATCACCTATGGTCACCCGGCCAATGATACGGGCCCCGGGGGCTACAAAAACCGTTTCGTGCAATTGCGGTATTTTATCTCCATAAGAGAAAATATTTTGTTCATTCATAAGAAAACCTCCAAAAATTAGTATCATTAAGCGGGATTCTATAGCAAAGCAGCGTTTATGAGCCTGAATATCTCTCTTTTAAAACCAACTGTGTTTATGATAAAATGCCATTATGCTCTTAATGCCAGCCAAGCATGGCCGATATCGTTCTAAAATATACTTTGCAAAGCGGTGATCTATTGACTAAAGATTCAAAGGAATTCATCCAGGGCTCGGCATCTGCTATTGTCTTTGCCTTTGAACTGTTACCACTGGGTCTGCTGTTTGGAGCCATGTCAGCCGACGTAGGACTTTCCGCTACGGCCGCCATTGGTATGTCAGGTCTGGTATTCGCAGGGGCCAGCCAGTTTTTAGCCATCACCATGCTGAGCGCGGGGGCCTCAATGACCACCATAGTGCTGAGCACCCTTTTTATCAATTTACGTCATTTCTTAATGAGTTCATATGTAGCCGGTGTCATACCGGGCCGGCGTTTGGCCAGTTATCTGCCGGTGGGACTGTTTATCACCGACGAAAGCTTTGCCCTTGCCTCTCAACGATTGGGTAGGAACGGAAAGGTATCGTATTATTATATAGTAGGCGCCAACCTATCCATTTATGTACAGTGGATGATCGCCACGCTGGCGGGGATTTGGTTGGGCAGTGCTTTGCCCGGGCTGGCCGACCTTGGCATGCAGGCCGCCCTATATGCACTATTTGCCGCGATTTTGGCCCTTTCACTGAGCAATTGGGTAGATGTACTGGCT
This sequence comes from Desulfallas thermosapovorans DSM 6562, assembly GCF_008124625.1. Lineage (NCBI taxonomy): Bacteria > Bacillati > Bacillota > Clostridia > Eubacteriales > Desulfallaceae > Desulfallas > Desulfallas thermosapovorans. The sequence continues at coordinate 29,516 of NZ_VNHM01000002.1, read as the reverse complement.
GCGGTACTGGCGGCTATACTGGCCATATTATTTACCATTTACGGCCACCCGAATCTGGCTGTTTTGCTGGCCAGTTTGTTGGCTTCTATTACTATGCTGGGGGTGCAAAAATGGACGCACAAATCTGGCTGATTATTGGGGCAATGGCTCTGGTGACGGCTATTCCCAGGCTATTGCCCTATTTCATTATCAACAAACGTTCCTTACAGGCACCGGTTAAAAACTGGCTTAAGCTGCTACCCATTGTCATTTTTGCCAGTATGATTGCACCGCCGCTGCTGACGGAAAACAACACCTTCGCCCCGCTGGCTCACTTAACAGATCTGGCAGCCGTGGCACTGGCGGGTACGATAGCGTTTTTTACACGTAACCTGGCCTTTAGCCTGGGTGGCGCAGTGGCCGTTCTACTGGCGGCGGAATACCTGTTATAATCCGTTATTAGCTTGAGTTCTTAATCTACCGAAGCTACCTCTTCCACAATGCGTTTGAATATCTCCTTTACCGGCAGTATTTCTTTAACTTTTGCCACATTCTGGCCGCAAAAAACCAGGCCTTTATCCACCTTACCGGTACGGGAATTCTCCAGGGCATCCATGATGCAGTATTTGCCGGAACAAACTTTGAGGCAATTACGGCATCTCTCCGGCCTGGCCTGGCTGCCGTTAAGCAGTTGTTCAACGAATTCATTGCGCAGAGCCCGGCCGGGCATGCCCACGGGGCTTTCCACCAATATTACATCCTCGGGTCTAGCCTTGAGGTACATTTCTTTGAACGCTTCAGCTACAGCACATTCTTTGCTTAATACAAACCGGGTGGCCATTTGCACTCCGTCAGCACCAAGCTTGAGCATGCGGGCAACTCCGAAACCGTCTACAATACCACCCGCGGCAATGACCGGTATTTTTACCCGTTTTCTAATTTCCGGCAATATCTCGCACAAAGACCGCCGGGTGCCCAAATGCCCCCCTGCTTCGGTGCCTTCGGCCACAACCGCAGCGGCACCGTGCTTTTCGGCAATGGCGGCAAGCTTACCCGAAGATACAATGGATACCACCGGCACGCCGGCCTCCCGTCCCCAACCGAATATGTCCCGGGAGAAACCCGCTCCGGAAAAAACCACATCTATCTTTTCCTCCAACGCTGTACGCACTAGGGTCGCAAAATTGCGAGCGGCAAACATGATGTTGACTCCAATTATACCCGAGGACTGCTCCCGTGCTTGTCTAATTTCCATCCGCAGTTCCTCGGGATCCATACCGGTGGCCCCGATAACACCAATACCTCCGGCGTTGGCCACGGCAGCGGCCAGCGGGGCGGTGGATACCCGCACCGCCATCCCCCCCTGAATGATGGGGAATTTTGGTACCAACTGGCCTATTTTAATTTGTGGTAATTGCAAAGTATATGTTCTCCCTTCTATTCTATGAAATTTTACACTCAACTACGCCATTATCAATAATCTAAAAAAATATATCTTATCGTAATCCATTATAGTATAATCTGCAATACGTACTATATCAAATATTTTAATACATATTTTGCCTATTTAAACACGATCATCAAATGAAACATTAAAAGAAAGCTCTTTCCCCCCGGGGACACTGGTCCTCCTGGACCCCGGGTTACATCACCAACATCCCGGGCGGCGATTCAACAGCGTACCCGTAACCCGGTGGAGAATTTGCGTCACAATGAAAACCCGGTGCCCTACCGCACCGAGAAGTTTGATTTTACTGAAAATATGTACGATAAACTTGATACGGGGAACAACCCTCCGGCAGTGACTTCCCGGCTCGTTTTTACGATGAACCGGCCTGCCCGGGCCCGGCCATGGGCAATAAACTGGACCGGGCCAAGGTAAGCAAAACTCCGGCTGAATATTACCGTGCCCGGGACCGCAGCCCCCAAACCGGTCACCCCACTCCCGCCAAACCGGCCGCGCTGGACCTTGATTAATAGTTGCCAGGGACATTTATTTTGATGGGTGCCATATAGAAGACTTCGCCAGGTCTTCCCGGAGCATAAAGCTCTATAATATTTTACTGAGGAAAGCCCTGGTGCGCTCGTTTTTAGGATTGCCAAAAACCTCCGCGGGTGTGCCCTCTTCCACCAGGCGCCCCTCATCCATAAATATCACCCTGTCACCAACTTCACGGGCAAAGCCCATTTCGTGGGTCACCACCACCATGGTCATGCCCTCCCGGGCCAGGTCCTTCATTACCCCCAGCACCTCACCCACCATTTCCGGGTCCAGAGCGGAAGTTGGTTCATCAAACAGCATAATTTTGGGGTGCATAGCCAGCGCCCTGGCTATGGCCACGCGCTGCTGCTGGCCACCGGAAAGCTGGTCAGGGTAGACGTCGGCCTTGTCGGATAAACCCACCTTTTTTAACAGATCCCGGGCCACCTTTTCCGCTTCATCCCGGGACATCTTCTTCACTTTGATGGGCGCCATGGCTATATTATCCAGGGCAGTTTTATGCGGGAACAGGTTAAACCGCTGGAAGACCATACCCACATTCTGGCGTACCTGGTTAATATCCGTATGTCTATCGGTCAGGTTGACCCCATCAATAAAGATTTCGCCCGAGGTTGGCTGTTCCAGCAAATTTAAACAACGCAAAAAAGTGCTTTTACCCGACCCGCTGGGACCGATTACGCAAACCACTTCCTGGAGGGTGATATGGCAGCTTATACCTTTTAGAACTTCCAGTTTACCAAAACTCTTAAAAAGATTATTAACTTTAATCACCGGTTTTCAGCCTCCTCTCCAGGTAATCAACATAACGGGACAAGCTGAAGGTCATAACTAAATAGAATAATGCAATGGTGATATAAATGGCGAATGCTTCATACGTTCTGGCCACCACCAGCATACCGCTCTTGGTTAGTTCTATAATACCAATTACCGAAAGCAGGGAGGTGTCTTTAAGCATAGCAATGATTTCATTGAATAAAGGTGGAATTACCCTTTTGAAAGCCTGGGGCAGTATAACAAACCGCATAGCCTGCCCGTGGGTCATACCTAGAGAACGCGCGGCTTCCATCTGGCCCTTTTCAATGGACTGCACCCCGGCCCGAAAGATTTCCGCCACATAAGCACCGCTGTTTAAACTACAAGCCATTATCGCCGCCAGTAACCGGGGCATGGCGTAATTCTCTATCAATTGGGGCATGCCGTAATTTTCCATTAAAAAGCCCTGGGCATCATTTAACAATGCCGGTACACCATAGTAAACAAGCAGGATTTGCACCAGCAAAGGAGTACCGCGGAAAAAGTCCACATAGGCTGTGGCTAGAACACGTAAAAGCCTGTTTTTGGAAAGGCGGGAAAGACCCGCAATGAGACCGATAACACAACCAATGGCCACCGAAAACAAAGTAATGAATACTGTTACGCCGGCCCCTTTTACCAAAAAAGGTAAACTTTGTATAGCAACTTCCAAAAAATTTCACCCCTTAACCGAAAACAGTAAATATGCGTAATGCTGGAACATTACGCATATTTACCTGCGATATAAATTTAAAGCTATAATTAACTCTGGGGTTCGCCGGGCAAGTATTCCGGTGGCTCAACTCCGAACCACTTTTTATACAGTTCGGCGTACTTACCATTCTCTTTCAAAATTCGTAGACCTTCATTAACGGCTTCCAGCACCTCCGGCTTTTGTTTGGGCACAGCAATGCCGTAATGTTCGCTGGTTTGCATATCACCAACAATCTTAATTCCGTCATTACCCTGGTTAATGTAGTAAGCAACCACGGGGAAGTCACATATTATAGCATCTATGGCACCGTTGTTCAGATCCATAAACCCGCCATCCATTGTATCATAGGAGATTATGTTGGCATTGGGCACTTTGTTGGCTTCGATTTCACCGGTAGTACCGGTTTGCACTCCAATTTTCTTGCCTTCCAAATCGTCAAAACCCTTGATGGTTTCGTTTTTGGCCTGGACGGCCACACTCTGGCCGGACAGGTAATAGGGCATGGAAAAGTCCACTTTTTTCAAACGATCTTCGGTTATGGTCATGGCTGAAATGGCACCGTCAATGCTGGCGGTTTCCAGTGCCGGAACCAGACCCTTAAAATCATAACTTATAATTTCAATATTGGTACCAACAGCTTCGTTAATGGCAGCGATTAATTCCACATCAAAGCCGGTCAGTTTACCGTCAGCACCGGAGAATTCAAAGGGTGCATAGGATGTGTCCGAACCAAAGACCAGCTTGTCCCCTGCAGTTGCCGGTGTTTGTCCATTGTTAGCATCATTGGCTTGTTCACCGCCGCAGCCGGCCAACGCAAACACCATGGCCAGTACAGTAAATAATACTAAACCTGCTCTGAATATTTTTTTCAAAACCTTTCCCTCCTAAATGTTGACTAAATATTCAAAAACAAGATAACTTCCTTTTACACCTCCCCTAGTAAACTTAACAATTGGTTAATTTTCGTCTTAAAACACAAAAATCCTGCCGAAAAATTAATATTTTCGTAGAAAGCTGTTCCACGTTTGCCCGGGCACCCGCTTGACAAGGTTTTTAGCCCGTGGGAGAATTATGTGATACTGCGTGGGTATATGTATCTGCCCAATTAACCATCATAGTTTTATGCTTTATTGACAGCTGATTGATTAAAGACAGCGAGGAATATCAATTATATGGAAGCAAGTAGAAAAAGACAGGTCAAAGCCGATTTGGCATTATTATTTGTAGCTTTTTTTTGGGGTATAACTTTTGTGGTAGTTCAGGATGCCCTGGCGGACATTACCCCCTACTATTTCCTGGCCCTGCGTTTCCTGATGGCAGTGATGTTTCTGGCGGCTATTTACCGGGGTAACCTGTCCCGTATAAACCTGTCCGCACTGCGCAGCGGCATATTCATCGGACTTTTTTTATTCGGCGGTTACGCATTTCAGACCGTAGGCCTTAAATACACGGGTCCGGCCACCGCCGGCTTTATAACGGGCCTGGCAGTGGTGATGGTACCGCTGTTCTCCGCCTTGCTTTACCGGCACATGCCCAGACCCTTTGTTATAGCAGGTGTAACCTGTGCAACCCTGGGTTTGGGGTTGCTAACTTTACAGGGCGGCACGTTAAATCTGGGTCCGGGAGACCTGCTGATATTATGCTGTGCCATATGCTTCGGGCTACACATAATCATGGTGGGGCGCTATGCCGGACAACATGACCCGGTATTGCTGGCCATTGTCCAAATAGCTACGGTTTCAGCCATTAGTTTTGTCTTTGCCCTGGCCTTGGAACACGTCCCAACACAGATTACCACCCGGCTTTGGATAGCGTTTTTAATTACCGCCATCCCGGCCACAGCGCTGGCTTTTTTAATCCAAAACACTGTACAGCGCTATACTTCAGCCACCCATACGGCCATTATTTTCACCATGGAACCGGTATTCTCGGCCATCACTGCTCACCTGTTGGGTAGAGAAATACTTACCACCGTTCAGGTGGCAGGGTGCCTGTTTATACTGGCCGGTATGCTGGTAGCCGAGCTAAAGGGCGAATAAGTTTAAGAATGGCAAAAATAACCGGCATAATATAATTAAGACAACCCCAAAACGTCAAAAAAATCTCGTTTTTTTAGGAACCTTTCTTATCCCTTGCCATATTTTAGGTAAAAGGCTGTTTGCAGAACTCTGTATCTGAGGTGAGGGGGTAAAATTTTGTTTTTTGAGACGATGTTCACATGGATGTTTAAAATCGCTTTAATTATCCTTATTTGCAGTGGTTTGCTGGTTGCAAACATATACTTCGAGGTAAACTTCCCCAAAGTAAACCGGGTAAATCTTGATTCCGGAAAAATACCACCGGGGTCCAAACTAAGTATCCTGCAGATAACGGATTTTCACAACTGGCACCCCACTGACCGGCACCAAAAGCTGCTCCGGGATATCAGGCAACTAAAGCCCGATTTAATTGTTATAACAGGTGATTTAGTGGACAGAAAAACCGTTAATTTTGATAACGTGTTTTACCTGGCCCGGGAGCTGGTAAAAATAAACCCGCATACATATTTTGTATGCGGCAACCACGAATGGGCCAACAGAAAGTCGCAAGTTTTTTTAAGCGGTTTAAAGAACTGCGGGGTGATAGTTTTAAACAATGGACATGAGGTCTGGTCCAATACCCAACTGGCCATAAACATCTGTGGGGTGGATGACCCCAGCACAGGAAGGGCAAACCTGGACAAGGCGACTAAAGGTATCAACACAGAATTCCTCACGGTGCTGCTGGCCCATGCACCGGCAATCGTCAAAAAACCATCGATTACCCAAGCCGATCTGGTATTATGCGGCCATACCCACGGCGGCCAAATACGTTTACCCTTTGCAGGCGCTGTCATTGCACCGGGTCAGGGTCTCTTTCCCGCGTATGACAAGGGAATTTATCAAATCGGCCCCCATACCACCCTGTATATTGACAGCGGACTGGGCACCGGCGTGATGCCGGTCAGGTTTTTAAACCGCAGCCAGGTAAGCTTTATTACAATAACAGGTAAATAAATCTCAACACAATTATTTTTACTGCTATAATATTAATGAGCGGGTTTTTAAGTAAGCAAATTTTTTATTGGTATAATAATACTGCAATAAACAAGGCAAAATACCCTTGACTATCATATTTACGGGGTGAAATTTATCGATGGGTAAATTAAAGGATCCTTTCAGCGGGCTATCCCATTTGGCCGGGGCTGTTCTATCCATCGTCGCTCTGGTCGCACTGGTTTATAATGCGGTATTACATGGCACGGTATCACATATTGTCGCCTTTTCCATATTCGGTGCCAGCCTGGTGCTGCTTTACACAGCCAGCGCCCTTTACCACCTGCTGCCTTTGTCTCAAAAGGGCGCGCTTATTTTACGGCGCATAGATCACATGATGATCTTTGTTTTAATTGCGGGTACTTATACACCGGTTTGTTTAATTCCCTTGCGGGGGGCCTGGGGCTATTCCTTTTTAGTGGGCGTATGGCTCTTAGCCATTGCGGGTATTTTAGTTAAGATTTTCTGGATGGAGGCCCCCCGCTGGTTCTCCACACTATTATATGTTATGATGGGTTGGCTCATCGTCATTCCCTTCTGGCCATTAATTCAAACAGTTTCACTGGGCGGAATCGTATGGCTGGTGCTGGGCGGCCTGTTTTACACCACCGGGGCCATATTATACGGCACTAAATGGCCGCCCAACATCATCCCCGGCTGGGTTGGCTTTCATGAAATTTTTCACGTGTTTACCATGGCCGGAAGTTTCAGCCACTTCTGGTTGATGTCCAGGTACATCCTGTACATATAGGCCAAGACTCGTTTATCTATTTCTCCTTACATTTATTCATTCCCGTGTAAATAAAAACAGCGTCCCTGAGAAATGCCGCAGCACCAGGCTGTTGTTTGTCGTAATAAGCCTTGAATCTTTCATCGTCCACGTACATCTGCACCACGCCTGCGTGGGCTTCTTTTGTATAACTATCCCAATAAAAACTCAGCCACCGGCGATGTAAATCCGCGGCTTTCTGGGCCAGTTCACTCGCCGGATCGCCGGTGGCATATGCTTCCTTGAGGGTCTCCAGCACCCTGGTACCCAGTTTTTCCAATTCGGCGTACTGCTCCCTGGTCATGCTGCGGAATTTCTGGTAGGATCTATCCACTTGCTCGTGACCATATTTGGATCTAATCTCTTGACCATACTTTTTTTCATTGTCCTCAATCATTTTTTGTTTAAAACCTTCAAATTTCTCCTTGTCCGTCATGATAATTCTCCCTTCTGCCTGAGCGATGGTTTTGTCCACATTGGCAATTAAAACTTCCAACTGCTCCTTTTTCTTGATTAGCTTTTCACGATGTTCCCGCAGAGCCTTTACCTTATTGAAATCAGGTGCGGTTACTATATCTTTGATATTCTCCAAGCTAACGCCCAACTCTCGGTAAAAAAGAATTTGCTGCAATCTGTCGACCTCTGCCTGTCCATAAATGCGGTAACCCGATGAGTTAATTCTGGCCGGTTTTAAAATCCCTATTTCATCGTAATACCTCAACGTTCGAGTTGTAACCCCCGCCAATTTAGCCATTTTTTGCACTGTGTACTCCATGACCGTATCCCCCCTGCCATGATAAAAATACACCTTTACGCAGCGTCAAGGTCAATACATTTCTACCATACTATCCCTTGAATTTGCATAAAAAAATACATGCACCATGAAGCATTTATCGCATTGTCGATATATATCGTAATTTAGGTTGAGAAATATGTAAAAATTAGCGCTAATTATAGTATAATACGGCTAAAAATCATACTCTTGTTGTAACTTATATTTATGACTCATCTTGTATGATTTTTATCTATACAAAGGAGGTCTGGTTGTGGGAAAAAAAAGCGATATACCAAGCAACAATAACAAATACCCGCTGGCCGCAAGTCCAATTGATATTGGCCCGGTGAAGCTTAAAAACCGTATTGTTTTTCCAACATGGCAAGTAAACTATGCCAACACCGACGGGACGGTATCCGAAAAATTATTAGAATTTTACACCGCGATGGCCGACGGTGGCTGCGGTCTGATTTTTACGGGTTGTGCGGTGGTTTCGCCCGATACAGTGGCATTTAACCGTGTCATGAGAATAGACGATGACCGTTATTTGCCCGGATTACGTAAACTTTTTCAAGAAATAGAAAGCCGGGGCAGTGTACCCGGAATACAATTAATCCACTATGGACGCCAGGCTTTAACCTCTGTGACAGGATGTGAACTTATAGCGCCAAGTCCCATTCCATGCCCGGTAATGTCCAAATTTGACCCGCATTATAAGCTGCGTGAAATGACCGTGGATGATATCCACCGGGTTTATAATGATTTCATTGCCGCGGCAGCCCGTGCCGCAGAAGCAGGAGCCAGGGTAATTGAGGTTCATGCTGCCCATGGTTATTTACTAAATGAATTTTTATCGCCCTATTCAAATCACAGAACTGATGATTACGGCGGCAATGCAATAAATCGTGCCCGTCTCATTTTACAAATAATCAGAGGGATAAAAGACAAGCTCGGCAACCGCGTAGCCATAAGCTTACGCGTTAGCGGCAACGAATTCGTTGAAGGTGGACTGAGGCCCATTGATTTTAAAGATTTAATTCGCCAATTTGAACAAAACGGCATCGATATGTTAAACGTATCCGCCGGTGTTTACCAGTCCATGGAGCGCATTGTGCCTCCCGCCAAATTGGGTGTTGCCCCCCATATTGATATAACTGCGGAATTAAAACAGTACTCAAGGGTCCCGGTATGTGCAGTGGGGTCCATTGACTCCCTTGAATTGGCGGAAGAAGTACTATATGCCGGAAAAGCGGAACTGGTAGCCATGGGGCGGGCACAAGTGGCAGACCCTGCCATTGTAAACAAATCATTACTTGGCAAAGAATCCGAAATAAGAAAATGTATCAAATGTTCTAAATGCACATTCTGGACGACAGGTGACCCGCAAATGTATTGTTCTGTCAACCCTGCATATCAAAGACCCCAAAAGGTATTGAACGAATAAAGGATTGAATGATGGACAATCTGTTTACTTATATAGCCAATATAGACATTCTTCTTCCGCCCAGTATATATATTGAAAAGATACTGCAGGTCCTCTGTGATAAATTAGGTTATTCCTTCAGTTCTGTAATTGAAGTGGACGAGCAAGGAATGGGCTGGATGATTGCCTCTTATAACCTGCCGGCAAATTATCCCCATGATGTAAACCAGAAAGCCCCGGTTCTTTCCAGCCCCTCGGGGGAAGCTATCTCTACAGGGCACATTGTCGTAGTCAATAACCCTTCACAGGAACCACGCCTGGCGGCCTGGTATGACATGATCAACCAGTACAACATAAAAACCATTATATGGGTGCCGCTAATCAGCAATGGCACTGCCTTTGGAACATATGTGCTGTATGATACCCGGTTGAGAAACACGCCACAAGAGGAACTGAACGTGCTGAAACAAATAAGTGTTATGATTTCCATCGCTATATATAGCAACAACTACCTTGACCAGCTCAATCAAAAAACAAGCGAATTGGAAAAGGAGATTACCAGGCGTAAACAGATAGAAATAACCCTGCGTGAAAAGGAAAGCTTTCTTGCCGGGGTAATCGAAAGCATACAGGATGGTTTATGTGTTATCGATAGTGATTTCAATATTATACGGGCCAACACAACAGTGGAACGCTGGAATTTCCAGCAGCGGCCACTGGCAGGAAAAAAATGCTATCAAGCCTTTAAAGGGCGAACTGAAATTTGTGATAGGTGCCCTGCTTATGACACCTTAACCACTGGCACATCCAGTTATGTCCTGGTAACCATGAAAGATCCCGGCGGCGATATAGTCGGCTGGAAGGAAATATACAGTTTTCCCCTTGTCTTAAAAAAACTCGATAAAATTGAAGGGGTTATTTTATATGTAAGGGATGTAACTGAAAAATTAAAAACAGAGCAAGAGATGGCCCGTCTTGAAAAATTCAATTTAATAGGTGCTATGGCCGCCGGTATCGGCCATGAGATAAGAAACCCCATGACCACCGTACGCGGGTTTTTACAATTATTAAGGGAAAAAAAGGAATGCGCCCAGTATGGCGGTTATTACAACCTGATGATTGAAGAACTGGACAGGGCCAACAACATCATATCCACATTTTTGTCTTTGGCCAAGGATAAACCAAAGAATTTACAAATACAAAGTCTTAATGCCATAATTGAGTCTATCTACCCGCTATTACTGGCTGACGCAACGGTTTCCGACTTAAACATCACCCTGGAATTAAATAATATTCCTGATTTGTATTTAGATCCGGAAGAGATACGACAGTTAATTCTAAACCTGGTACGCAACGGATTGGATGCAATGTCTCCCGGGGGAACTTTGACCATCAAGACATATGCCGATAGAGGTGAAGTAATCCTGGCAGTACGGGATGAAGGCAGCGGAATTAGCCCTGAGATTTTAGGAAAGCTGGGCACACCTTTTTTTACCACAAAGGATAACGGGACCGGTTTGGGACTGGCGATATGCTACAGCATTGCCGACAGGCACAACGCTGAACTACAAATAGAAACAGGTCCCGGTGGCTCCACTTTCTCTGCCCGGTTTAAATTAAACAGTGAATGAAAACCCGGCTTTCGATTAGTTCTTTTTATGCTACCATGGTGTTGTTATATTAAGTCAAGGGGATGTTTATAACGGAAGCGACAGAACCGCACCCCTGCTTCCCCTTGCATTCCTTTTATATTTGTGTTATACTAATTAAGTTATCGCGGGATGGAGCAGCCGGTAGCTCGTCGGGCTCATAACCCGAAGGTCGAAGGTTCAAATCCTTCTCCCGCAACCAGATCAGCAAAACCCCTCTTTAGGAGATTAAGAGGGGTTTTGCTTTTTATCATCATTTCACCAATAATTTGTGCATAAGCCCCAGCGCCGGCGGAACCAGTATCAATGACGCCACTTTATACAATTCCCGAGCTTCGATTACCGGTTCTGTTAGCACTGGTCAAACTCCTTAAGCATCCCCAGGTTTACCACTGCAGGTATTTATATGGACATACCGCCAGGCCCACAACACCCGGCCCAACGTGGGTACCCACCACCGCGCCCATCTGGCTGTACGCCATTTCAGGGCAATTGAGTTTTTCCCGCACCAAGTCCTGTAAAGACTTTAATCCCCCGGGATCATTACCATGAGTCATAAAACAATAAAGCGGCCCGGAATCTTGACACTGCTCGGCCATTAGCTGCACCAGCCGGTTAATAGCCTTTTTACGGCCCCGAACCTTCTCATAGGGATGTATCACTCCGTCCACTATGGTGCACAGGGGTTTGACATTCAATATAGTGCCCAAAAAGGCCTGGGCTTTGCCGATACGCCCACCGCGCTGCAGGTATTCCAGGGTATCCACCATAAAATATACCCGGTGGTTGGCAATAATATCCTGCACCAGGGCCACCACCTCAGCCCGGGAACGTCCGGCCTGGGCAGCCCGGGCCGCCGCCAGCACTACCATACCCAGCACTACACTGACGGTGCGGGAATCTATCACTTCCAGCCCGTCATAATTCAGCATGGTCCTGGCCAGTTGGGCGGACTGCAAAGTACCGCTCATCTGCGCAGATATATGAATGGACACAATATCCGCACCTTCGTCAATCAACGGGCGATAATATTCCACAAACTCGGTAGGTGAAGGCTGGGAGGTAGTGGGCAATTCCCTGCTGGCTGCCAGCCGGCTAAAAAATTCGGCAGCCGATAGATCCACCCCATCCACAAAACATTCCGACCCGAAAAAAACCTTCAATGGCACCACGGTAATACCGTATTGCTGCACCAATTCACGCGGCAAATCAGCCGTACTGTCAGTAACGATACGGACTTTGGGCATGGATACAACACCTTCCTTACAACAAATTATCCGGAAAGCCAGTGCTCCCGGCCACTGTTTCAAAGTGAAAAGAAAGCATCCCCTTCTTGCTACTCCACCGAGATTATTAAATGGTATAAAGGCTGCCCCCCGTAATGCAGCTCGAAATCAAACTCGTCAAATTCTTCTTCCATCTTGTTGACAATTTCCCGGGCCTCGGCACCCGACATACCGGCCCCGTAGTAAAAAGTAATTAACCCGGTATCATCATCAACCATTGCCCGCAGTAAATCCATTACCAATGCATCGAGGTGACGCCCCACAGCCACCAACCGGTCACCCGCCATCCCGATAAAATCACCTTTAGCTATGGTGTTACCTTCAATAACAGCATCCCGAACGGCCACAGTCACTTCACCCGTTTTAACAACACCTAATGCACCCTCCATTTTGCCAGCGTTTTCCGCGGCAGAAGCGTAGGGGTTGTAAGCCAAAAGCGCCGCAAAGGCCTGGGGAATACTTAACGATGGCACCACATGCAGCTCTTTTTCGGCCATTGCCGCAGCCTGCCGGGCCGCCAGCAAAATATTTTTGTTATTGGGCAGCAAAATTACCGCCGGGGCGTTAACATTATTTACGGCCTCCAAAAGCTGTTCCGCCGAGGGGTTCATGGTTTGCCCCCCCTCAATAACCACATCCACTCCCATACTTTGCAATATGGTGCCAATACCTTCCCCTGCACCAACAGCCACAATACCCAGCGGCTTGCTTTCATCACCGGCGGTTTTGCCGGCTTCACGGCGCAATTCCTGGTTTTGTTCCTCCATATTACCAATTTGGACAGACTGCAGCGCACCGTATTTCAAGCCGCACTCCAGCACCAGTCCCGGATGATTGGAGTGAATATGCACCTTGGTTGCCCGGTCGTCCCCCACCACCAGCAGACAGTCACCATAAGGGGATAACTCCTGCCGCAGCGTGTCTATAGGTATATTGCGCCCCATTAGGATAAATTCGGTGCAATAAGTAAATTCAATACCAGCGGTAAAATCCCTGGCCCGGCTGCCCATAAATTCCTTCTGCTGGCTGGCCGCCAGATCAAATAATTCAATATTACGCCGGGCCGCTGCATCCTTAAGGGCCTGGATAATGCCCTCCAGTATAACCACCAGCCCCTTGCCGCCGGCGTCCACTACACCGGCCTCCCGCAGCACCGGCAATTGTTCGGGGGTACGGGCCAGGGCCCGGTTTGCGGCCCGGTAACCCACCACCAGCACCCGCACGGGATCTTTGCTCCGGGCAATGGCATTATCCAAAGCAGTGGCTATTTCCCGGCATACCGTCAACATCGTCCCTTCCACAGGGTTTCCCACCGCTCGATAGGCCGCATCGGCCCCGCTTACAAAGGCACGGGCGATATCGGCGGCACCTGCGCGACTGCAGCCCTCCAGCGCCCGGGCAAAACCGCTGAATATCTGGGATAGAATAACCCCCGAATTGCCCCGGGCCCCCATCAGGCAGCCCCGGGCCACCGCCGCAGCTACGTCACATATTTTACCACTTTCTACCTGCCGGGCTTGCTTAACCCCGGCCAGCATAGTAAGGTACATATTGGTTCCGGTATCACCATCGGGTACGGGAAAAACATTCAAAGCATCAATTTCTGACTTATTCAAAGCCAGCAGGTTGGCGGCACCCACCAGCATGTATTTCATTTGCTCTCCGTCAAAAGAGTATATGTACACTTAAAATCCCCCTTGTCATTACATTAAGCCCGGATGTACAATACGTGCAAATATAAATTCTTCGTTTTTACTGGTAAAACCTTTTTGTTTTTACAGCCAAACTAAAACTTAATATGGCACTTTGCACAGCAATACGATTCAGGGGGATTAACGATATGGCCAGGCAAGCGGATGTAATTATCATAGGCGCAGGAGTAATTGGTTTGAGTACCGCCTATCATTTAGCACGTCAAAATAACAACCTGCGGATTATTATTGTCGAAAAGGAAAAATTCCACGGGGCAGGCTCTACTGCCCAGTGCACCGGGGGTATCCGACACCAGTTCACCAACCCGGTAAATGTACAATTAACTAAAATAAGTTATCCCTGGTTTCTGCGGTTTGCCGCCGATATGGAGTACCCCATTTATTTTCGCAAAAGGGGCTATCTTCTGGTAACCGGCCGCGCAGCCCGGTGGCAGGAACTGCAAGACATTATAAAACAGCTCAACCATTTGGATATACCTGCCCGACTGCTGGCCCCGGAGGAAATCACCGCCAGCTACCCCTTTGTGCTGACCGGTGATTTGCTAGGAGGCAGCTATTGTCCCCTGGATGCCTATGCAGACCCTTACGGGGTAATGGAGGGCTACTACAGGCAATGCCGCAAGCTGGGCGTACAGGTGTTATGTGATACCGAGGTCACCGGCATTAACACAAGTGATAGCGCGGTTACCGGTGTAGTCTGCCGGCAGAACAGCCAGCCCGGCAACCCGGCGGCGGTCGGGGAGACACTGGATGCCCCGGTGGTAATCAACGCTGCCGGACCCCACCTGCATCTACTGGCTCGTATGGCCGGCCTTACCTTACCTGCCGCTCCCTACCGCCGGCAAGTATATGTATGTGCCCCTATACCGGCTATTCCCGCCGGTATCCCCTTACTGGTGGACATGGACACGGGATTTTATATTCACGCTGAAAAAAACGGTATATTGCTGCTGGGGGGTACCGACCGGGACAGCAGCCCCGGTCTGGAAACCACGGTGGACCGGAGCCGGTTGCCCGGTTTCATTGAAGCGGCCACGGGCCGGGTGCCGGCTCTGGAGGAGGCCCAGATCACCCGCATATATACCGGTATCCGCTCCTTAACCCCCGACGGGTTGGGCATACTGGGTGAAACCGGGGTGAAGGGCTTTTACTGCGCCGGTGGTTTTGGCGGCAACGGCTTTATGCACGCCCCCGCCATCGGACAGATCATGTCCTGTCTGGTGCTGAGGAAACAGCCGCCCCTGGACCCGGCGCCCCTTTCCCCCGAACGGTTTAATAATGCCTCCAACAATGCCGAAGGGGCATTATTCTAAAGGAAGGACGGGGACGGTTCTTTTGCTTCCAAAATAAAAGCTAAAGAACCGTCCCCGTCCTTCCTTGTACTCCCCTTTAGGGCATTGGGTGGTACACGCTTCTTGTAGCCATTCCCTGCCCGGTTTGCCAGGCCAGGGGCTGGGTGTTGGCCGGGCGCACCTCATACCAGTTACGGTCGTGCATTAAATCAAAAAGCTGCTTTTGCATGTTTATCTCATCATTGTTAAGCTGGATCATCGTGTTACGTATCCGGTCATTGGCCGATTCCAGCACTGCCCTGTGATAGTTGGCGGATATATGCTTGGTATCCAAAAGCAAATCAGTCATTATTTCCCTGTCTCCGAATTGCATCTTTGTCCCCCCTCCAATTTAGTGTTGAGCCACGCCGGAAGCCAAACCGGCATCCTGCAACAGGCTGTTTAAAGTACTAACATGACGCTGTCCCTTTTCGGCCATCTGCTGTAATAGGGCTTGTACCGACGGGTCACGGGTAACGCTCATATACAGCTGTACCTTCCTAGCACAGATATCCTCTGCACGCAATTGTTCCTCAATGGCCAGCCTTTCCATTTCGGTTAGTTTGCCCATATGCATTATTTTTCACCTCCTCCGGCAGTTAATGACAGGATTATTATCTGCCCGGTATTTATATTTATACAAACCGGCTTCTGGTAAAATTTGCAACCCCCATTATCTTACACAAACAAGCCAACAAGTAATTAAATACCACCCAACAAAGGCATAAATTTGTTTTTTCGTCGTAATATGTATAAGCATGAATTTGAGGAGGAGATCCCTGGAATGGTTAAGAGGTTATTGGTTTTGCTGGTAGCCTTTAGTTTTTGTTTGGTTCATGCCAGTACGGCCTTCGCAGCAGCAACGATTATCATCGACAAATCAACCAACAAGTTGCATTATTACCAAGACGAGGTGCTGCTCAAAACCTTCCCCGTCGCCACAGGAAAAAGTCCATCACTTACCCCTGAAGGTAACTTCACCGTAGTGATCAAGCTGGTTAACCCGTATTACGCCCGTGGCGGTATTGCCGGGGGCAGCCCACAAAACCCGCTGGGCTATCGCTGGCTGGGTTTGAGCGTGGGAGGTGGCGGTATATACGGTATACATGGCACCAATAACCCCGCATCCATTGGCACCTACGCCTCCGCCGGATGCATCCGCATGTATAACCAGGACGTTAATTGGTTATTTGACCATACGCCGCTAGGTACGCCGGTGCAAATTATCAGGAGCGGTGCAACCCGGGTTCCAACACCTCCAAAGCCCAAACCGCTGCCGGTTACAGTGGCACTGGGGGGAAAAAACATTGACATCAAGGTACCGGTGGGCACAAGCCCGGATGGGTCACCGCTGTTGCCACTGCGGCCAATTTTTGAAGCGCTGGACTATGCCATTGGCTGGGATGATGCCAGCCACACCATCCACATAACTAAAGGTAATGAATATATAAACGTTGCCTGCACCAGTGGTCGAGTAACGACAAGGCAAAGCGTGTTTGTTTGCCCCGAGCTTAAACTGGCACAGGGCGCTGCCCACGCCCCCATTTCCTTCTGGCAAAGGGTGCTGCCAAAAACGCAAATTAACTGGGATGCCGGGCAGCGAAGGGTTACATTCAACGAAAAAACCATCATGGAAAAGCCATTTCCAGGCACCAGCGCCCCGGGGGAGGCTGTACTCCAAACACCTTAAATTAAACACTGCCGGCACTCGCCATCCAGGTGTAGTGCCGGCAATTTTCTTCCATTGCACACTTATTCAGACAATCTTTGCAGGATAGCATCTTGTAACGGAGAATAATGTAATAAACACATATACTGGCAGGTGAAAATTTTGCTTGAAACTTCAAATCTTGATACAATTTTCAGCAAAATCGTTCAGCATATAAAAGAATCTCAGGAACAAATATATGATATCGCAGAGCATACCCGAGCTGAGCATGACAATATAAAGGATGAACTGGAGAATGTAAAAAAAACGGTGTCCCAGTTAATTAAACGGGAAAACAAACTACGGGCGCAGGAGAGAGCAGCCCGCATCAAACTAATGGATGTAAGTAAAAATTTTAACCGTTACAATGAACAGGATATTAAAATGGCCTACGATAAAGCCCAGAAAATGCAATTGGAACTGGCCATGCTGCAGGCCCAGGAACAAATGCTGCGCAAAAGGCGGGACAACCTGGAGCGAAGCCTCAAACGGATGCAGGACATGCTCGATAAAGCAAATAACATGAATTCCCATCTAAGCGTGGTATTTGAATATCTAAGCAAGAAACTACCCACCATATCTTCCAGTATTGAGGAATTACACCAAGTGCAAAAAATGGGCATCAGTATCATCAAAGCCCAGGAGGAAGAGCGCAAGCGATTGGCCCGGGAAATACACGACGGCCCGGCACAGCTACTGGCCAACGTGGTAATGCGTGCAGAGTACATATTGAAATTAATGGAAGTCAACCCTGCACACGTTAAAAAAGAACTGGTCAACCTGCAGGAACTGGTCAGGCAAAGCCTGCGGGATGTACGCAAAATAATTTTTAATCTAAGACCGATGTTGCTGGACGATCTGGGACTGGTTCCGGCCATCAACCGTTACATAGAAGATTATACAAAGCAATATGGTATCAATACCAAGTTTGTATCCTTCGGCAAGCAAATACGGCTACCCCAGGCCGCCGAAGTGTCTCTCTTCCGAATAGTGCAGGAAGCACTGAACAACGTGCAAAAGCACGCCCAGGCCAGGCAGGTTATGATTAAAATAGAGCAACTTGCTGATAAAATAACCCTTATTATAAAAGACAACGGCAGGGGTTTTAATGTCGAATCGGTGGAAAAAAACAAAGGTCATGAATGTTACGGGCTTATTAATATGCGGGAACGGGTACAAATATTAAAGGGAGAATTTAAAATAACCAGCGCTCCGGGGCAGGGTACTTTAATCAGTTTAAGCATACCAGTAATCACTAAAGATTGTCGTACCACCGGCTCCGCTTAATGATAAAATCGGGGAATATGTTATTTGGTTATTCTGACATTAAATGAAACAAAGGGGGCATAAATATTGCAGCTGATTAATGTACTAATTGTTGATGATCACGCCCTCATTAGAGAAGGGATCAGGAAAACTTTATCACTGGAGCAGCGTATACATGTGCTGGGGGAGGCTGCCAACGGGCAGCAGGCCATAAAAATGTGCCTTAATCAACATCCCGACATAGTGTTGCTGGACATTAACCTGCCGGATATAACGGGCCTGGAAGTGTGTAAGGTCATTAAAAAGGAATCACCCAACACGGGTATCATTGCCCTGACCATACACGATCAGGAAGAATATATACTGGAGATGATTCGCAGCGGTGTCGCCGCCTACCTGCTTAAAGAGATCAGCCCTGATCAGCTGATTGATACCATACTGCAGGTGGCTGAGGGGAAATCATTTATTTCACCTTCTCTGACCGCCAAAATTTTTAACCAGATTAATAGATTATCGACCACAAGATCTTTTGGGCAAAGGCCCTACGGGTTGACGGACAGGGAACTGGATGTGCTTACCCTGCTGGCCAATGGTGATTCCAATAAAATAATCGCCCAAAAGCTGTTTATCAGTGAAAAAACAGTAAAAAACCACCTGACCAACATTTTCCACAAGCTAAACGTTACTGACCGTACCCAGGCGGCATTACTGGCTATAAAAGAAAAAATAGTGCATATTTAAACCCCGCACACCTGCGGGGTTTTTCCCTTACTCACATTTTTTGGATACTGCCTGCAAAATTTAACCACCTAGACATTAAACCTAATGTTTAATATATCTCCGTCCTTAACAATATAATCTTTACCTTCCAACCGGGCTAGCCCTTTTTCCTTGACTTTGTTCATACTGCCCAGATTGCGCAAATCATCATAAGCTACCACTTCGGCCCGAATGAAACCGCGCTCCAGGTCGGAATGAATTTTACCGGCGGCGCCTTTGGCATTCAATCCAACCGGAATGGTCCATGCTTTTACTTCGTCTTCACCCACGGTGAAAAATGATATCAATCCCAGAGTATCGTAGGCAGCCCGGGCCAACCGGTCAATGCCTGATTGCTGCAGTCCCAGATCATCCATAAACTCCCGCCGGTCATCCACGGGCAGTTCGCTGATTTCCATTTCAATCAGGCCGCAAACCTCAAGCAGTATGATATCATTTTCAGCAGCATAGGCACGAACTTTTTCCTGCCCCGGGTAGTTACCGCCCCTGAGCTGTTCCTCATCAGTATTAATCACCAGTATTATGGGCTTGTCCGTTAAAAAGCTGTAATTCACCAGTAATTCCCGCTCATCTTCAGAAAGCTCGACCCTGCGCATAGTCACTTCATTTTCCAACGCTTCCAGACACTTGCTCAGCACTTCCAATTCCGCCAACTGCTCTTTTTTTATCTTTTTACCTTCCTTAATGCGACGGATTCTTTTTTCCACCAGGTCCATATCAGCCAGCAGCAGTTCCAGGTTAATGGTTTCTATATCCCGCATGGGATCAATATTCCCGTCCACATGGGGCACATTTTTATCCTGAAAAGCCCGAACCACGTGTACCAGCAAATCGGCATTGCGAATACCGTCTAAAAAACGGTTGCCCACCCCTTTTCCCTCGCTGGCCCCGCGCACCAATCCCGGCACATCGCTGAACTGGATTTGGGCATAAGCATTTTTCTTGGGCTTGTATAGATTAATTAGAAAGTCAAGACGGGCATCGGGCACCTCGGCCATGGCCACGTTAATTTCAGTTTTGCCCGTCAAATAATTGGACGTCTCCAGTCCCGAGTTGGTTACCAAATTAAAAAGTGTGGTTTTTCCCACCATCGGCAAACCGACAATACCACAAGTCAACATTTGCAGTTCCCGTTCCTTTCTCCAGTGGCAGATAGCATTTCGTTTAATTTTACCTTCTTGCTCCAACATATTCAAGACGTATACACCATAACCGCCGGCCCGCCTAATCAACCGTTAAAAACAAGCTACCTTTTTCTATTGATTGTATATAGATCAGTACGCCGCAAGGTTAATAACGGCAGGCGCCGGCGCACTTCCCTAATTTTCTCCGGGTTCACTTCCACCATAATTATTTCCTCACCGGTTCCCGCCCGGGCCAGTACATCACCCCAGGGGTCCACCACCATGGAATGGCCGTAGGCCACATATCCCCCCTGGTTATCCCGAGCCGGGGAGGCCGCCGCCACAAAAACCTGGTTATCCACCGCCCGCGCCCGCATGGTCAAATCCCAGTGGGCCGGGCCGGTAACTGTATTAAAGGCAGCCGGTACCACCAGTATATCCGCTCCGGCCAGGGCCAGCAGGCGGGCCAACTCTGGAAAACGAACATCAAAACAAATCATGACCCCGATTTTGCACCATCCAGCGTCTATAACAGTAAATTCACTGCCCGGTCCCAGCGTGCTGGACTCCTGCACCCTTAAGCCGGGCAAATCCACATCAAACAAATGCACCTTGCGGTGCCGCCCTAACAAGGTACCCCGGGGACCAAAGGTAAAGCAAGTATTGTAAACAACATCCTTTTCCCTTTCGGGGATGGACCCCCCCACCAGCACAATGTCCAGCTCGGCTGCCAACCGGGATAGCATTTGCACCGTTTCACCGCTGGGGTAAGTCTCGGCATAGCCGGGGAAGAGATGGGTCTCGTAGGGACAATTGAACATTTCCGGCAGCACCACCACCTGTGCTCCCCGCCCGGCTGCCTGGCGCACCAACTCACCGGCATGTTTTATGTTAACGGCTTTGTCCTCGGCAACTTTAATCTGGCAAATAGCCAGTTTGCATTTTTTTATCAATACAACAAACACCTCTCTTTAAAAAGTATAAAAACCACTTTCAGCCAAACAAAAGTGGCAAAAAGTGGTTATATAAAACTGCCCAGTAAAATTTATTCCTGAATTACATTTCAACTAGGCCTGTACTACTTCTTTCACCTCGGGCACAGCTTGCTTGAGCGACCGCTCAATCCCCAATTTAAGGGTATATGTGGACATCGCTCACCCACCACAGGCACCTTTAAGTTTAACTTTAACTACACCATCCGGTGTAACATCCACAAGCTCAACGTCACCGCCATCACGCTGCAGCATGGGACGCACTTTATCCAAGGCAGCTTGTACTTGTTCGCGCACTGTTTCAAACCTCCCTTCTGAAACTATTATAACAACCAAGGATTAATATTATCAGTATATCCAAACCGCAACTATTCCTATTTTAACTGCAAATTACCAGTGAAGCAATAGTAAAACTTTTTTTAATAACTGGAAACCTTAATTAATTCTTTGCATAGATGGATTTCACCATATTACGGCAGCATTAAATAAAGGTCCACTCTGGCTAAATCTATATCTTGCTGTAAACCGGTAATTGTCTGCTGCTGCCGGGCTATTTGCCCGCGTAATTCATCCAATTCACCTAAAAGGGCCGTATCTTTTCCCTTTTGAACATTTTCAAGCTGGAAAGCCAGTTTATTTTCCCGCTCCCATAGTATATTCAGCTGTTCTTGGGCCTGTTGCATATCGTCAGCCAAATCCCTGGTGCGAGAATGGATTTCCACCTGACCCATACCGTTTAATTGATCAATAAACTCATCCGCAAAGCTTGTAGGAATGCGTAACACCCAGCAATGCCCGGTTTGCTGCGGGTTCGCCTCAACGTAGCCACCGTACTCGCCTGCTGTTGCATTCCAGAGGTCCTCGGTAATTTGGTCCTCCGTAATTTGCTGCGTATCTAAAACCAGTGTAACAGTATACTCCCTGGCCACATGAAGATCATTTTCAACACTGAAACTGCCATTCTCAAGCTGGTTGGCCTCATCCCTAAACCTTTCCCGGGGTGCGGCCATAATTGAAAACATAGCATCTTCACCGGTGGGCTGTTCTTCCGGTGCCGGGAAATCACGGGCTGTGTGTTTTTCCACCTCGGAATAGTCAGCACCCGTGTCACCACTATCCGCATTGGGTGCGGCAGTTACACCTTCATCTCCCACAACGGGCGGGGGCTGGTTCCCCAACCCACTGTCGGCAATAGTACCTGCCCCTCTTTCGGAAAGAGGCATACCGGGTACTTCCGGTTCATTCCGGTCTACATCCGGGGTATCATTATTGGCGATTAATACATCATTGGTTGCTCTTGCTTTTTCAACGGCCTGTTCCCGGGCTTCAGGTGTGACACCGTCATTTTCCTTATCGCCCCCGGGCAGTTCCTCACGGAAAGTTGTATTTTGGCCAGTGTTTGACTGGGTGGCAATATCAAATACCCCCCCCTCATTCTTATCATACCAGAGGGCGGTAACACCTACGGCAAGAAATATTACCGCTGCTGCAGCCAGTGTTTTGGTCCATTTTGTCCAGGGCACCCGGTTTAGCCGGCTACTATGCCCGGCAGTGACAGCCGGTCCGGGTAGTGACTTGAGTTTTTGTCGCAATTCTTCGTGGAACTCCCGGGGCGGCACCACCTCCGGCAATTCCCTGACCAATTCCACCGCAGCCCGCAAATCGTCGTATTCCAACCTGCATGCGGCACAAGCAGCAAGATGTTCTTCCACTTGCACCGCTTGGGAAGATTCCAGCATGCCATCAATGTATGGTGACAACATTTCACAGATATCACGACACTGCATTGTTCTTCCCTCCTTTGGCTTTAAGACGACCGCCACCGGGCAAAAGTTCCCCCTGCCTGCTCATCCTTTCCTTGAGGGCGTTTCTGGCCCTGCTAATGCGTGATTTCACCGTACCCAGGGAACATTGCAACACACTGGCAATTTCCTCATAGCTCATACCCTGTATCTCACGCATGATCAATATTAACCGGTGGTCATCGGAAAGCTGGTTTAAACAAAGCTGCACCTGGCGTTGCACCTCCCGGCGCTGCACAGTTTCCTCGGGGGAATAGTTGTCGTCGGCGGTGGGCGTGTTGGCAGGTGAGGCATCCATCATTTCGTCCATGGATACACTACGCCGCCGCTGCCGCTTTCGCAGTTCATCCCGGCAGATATTGGCTGCAATGCGGTAAAGCCAGGTGGAAAAGGCAGCATCCCCCCGAAACCCTTCCAGTGCCTGGTATAAGCGAATAAAGGTATCCTGGGCCAGGTCGCTGGCATCGGCATGATTACCCATGAAGCGATATGCTAAACCATATATCTTGCTTTCGTAGCGGCGCACCAGCTCATCAAAGGCATCCATATCGCCGTTTTTAGTTTTTTGTACCAGCACCTCATCGGGAAGATGAACCATAATTTCACTCCTGTCCAACAAAAAAACCAGGGGCTTGCATATCCCCTGGCATACTCTTCGACACTGTTGAACATACTTCCTGCCGATTGAAAATGGTGGTTAACAGTATAAACACGGTAGAAGTTAACACCACAAAAACAGTTGACAATGGCAATTTAACTGTGTTAGAATTTATCTTGCAGGTCAGCGATAGAAACATTGTGCCGAAGTGGCGGAACTGGCAGACGCACACGACTCAAAATCGTGCGGGTTATCCCATGCGGGTTCGACTCCCGCCTTCGGCACCAAAACCTAGATATATCAAGGGTTTGAATGAAGTGGTAGTACTTCATTCAAACCTTTTTTATTTTGGTGAATCGTGCGTGACTCACTATGAGCTTTTATCCTTCATTTCATGACCGCTCACCAGGTTGAAAATATTTCATGGGAGTGATAATGATGGTGAATAAATATGAGATTTATCAAACTGCAACAGTCATTGGGCTTCATGAAGCCATCCATTTAATTTACCAAATTGAAGTACCTGTCAATATCGTAATTGATAGTACTTGCACGTTTATTGTCTATTGCTAACACCATTACGTGGGCACTACCGGTATTATAAACCTTCAAGTTTTTAGATATCTGCTATTGAACTTCTTTGGTTCCTTTTTTATTTCTTACCTTACTCCAAACTGCGGCGGCGACAAGCGTCAGAACCCCTCCGATTAAATAGGGGTAGTAATCGACAAGCAATGCTTCCAACACTATCCAATTTTGCCCAATGACCAGCCCAAAGGATATTAACAGCAGTATCCAGCAAGTGGCTCCCACCGCAGCCATACCTATTGCTGTAACAAAGGACATCTTACTTATACCGGATAGGTAGGGCACAACACTGCGGGCTACAGGTAAAAAATAAGCAATTAAGATAGCCCAGGGACCGTATTTTTCGAACCATTTTTCCAGCCTGGTGGTTTTTTCCGGTGTTAAGCATATAAACCGGCCATATTTTTCTATCAACGGTGTACCGATTTTCCGGCCGATGGTGTAACCCGAGGTAAACCCGCCCAGGGTACCGGCCATAGCCACTATAAAAATCTGCGTATAATTTAAAATACCCATATGCGAAAAGTATCCCGATAAGGTAAGCATTGTCTTTGAAGGCATGGGAATACCCAGGGTATCAATGAACATGGTAAAAAAAAGAGCCCAATAGCCATAAAGTTCCACAAGTTCCAGCGCTACATCTTTATAATCCAAAATCTCATCCCTGCCAATCGACATTTCTTTTTAACTCACCCAACAAGCACGTTTTCCATTACAATACTTTTACACAGGCATAGTTCGCTTCAATTTATGTGATATAGATAATTCATTGATAGATATATAAACAAAAAGGTACACGGCATGGTTAAATCATAAGCCGGTACCTTGACAAAGTCTATAAGCTATTACCGCATATTTTTAAGTCTGGCCACCCGGTCCTGAATAGGAGGGTGAGTGCTGAACAATCTGGCCACGGCAGCACCGGAAAGCGGGTTTACAATAAACAGATGCGAAGTTGCCGGGTTAGTCTGCATAGGAATACGATGTGCCGCTGATTCCATTTTAAGCAGGGCATTGGCCAGCCCATCGGGTGAACCGGCAATACGTGCCCCGGTTGCATCGGCTAGATATTCCCTCGACCGGGAAATGGCCATTTGTACTATCATAGCCGCAATGGGTGCCAAAATAGCCATAATCAGCCCGCCAATCATCCCGCCGCCTTCTTCATCCTCACCCCGGCCCAGCCCGAATATGGCTGCCCACTGAAAAGCATTGGCCATCATGGTAATGGCGCCGGCCAATGCGGCTGCTATGGTGCCCAACAGCACATCCCTGTTTTTAATGTGAGCCAGCTCGTGGGCCAGTACACCTTCCACTTCAGACCTGTTTAGCAAGCGCATAATACCTTCGGTGACGGCCACCGCTGCATGGGAAGGGTTGCGCCCGGTGGCAAACGCGTTGGGTTGATCGGTAGGTGTTACATAAAGCTTGGGCATAGGAATACCTGCACGCCTTGATAACCTTTGCACCATCTCATAAAGCTCGGGTGCCTCGGCCCGGGAAACCGGGTACGAGCGTGTCATTTTAATTGCAATTTTATCGCTGTAAAAGTAACTGAAAAAGTTCATGGCCATGGCAATGAGGAAAAACAACATTGCTCCGGACTGACCGCCAATGGCATTTCCCATCAACACCAGTATTATGGTCAGCACGCCCATTAACAACCATACTTTTAAGGTATTCATATACATACACCTCCGTTTTATTATTCTATCCATGGATTTCCCTTCCAACCCGGGCGGATTGTTCCAGAGCCATTAATGTTAAACAAATGGGGTAATTTCATTAATATAAATAATTAGTGCGTTCATAATAGCCATCCCCTTTATCATAACCTGCCTGGACAAAACCGCTGCTTGGCTGGCATCAAGATTGGACGCAGGTTGCAGCTGGGTAAGTTGATTCTCCAGCTGTTTGATTTGTTCCCGGATGAAATCAATATTAATTTGATTATCTTGTTGTCCGGCCTGATCCAGTTCAAACAAACGAAATTGTTCTTTTATTTCCTCCAGGGTAAACCGCTGCGCCTTCAAAATCTCGATGATTTTAAGCCTTGCCAGGGTGTGCTCGGTGTAGTACCGGTAATTATTTTCCAAACGAACAGGCTTAAGTAAGCCCAGGTTGGTATAATAATCGATAGTTCTTCTGCTCACCCCGGCTAACTGGGCAATGGCACCGATTTTATAGTATTTCAACTCCCCAAAGCTACCACCTCACTTACATTATATAATATAGCCAAAAAACTGTACAGTATAACGTTTTAGTTTACCCCCTCTTAAATATAAATATTAAGCTCAACTTGGCAGTAAAACTATTCAAAGGTAATGTAAAGTTATTACCTTAAGCCTATGTTAAATAACGCTCCCAACAAGTTATATGATAAAAACGGACATAACAAATATCACATACAAGCTACCGGTCAAAACCAGCGTTGCAGGACGAATGTATTTTTTCAACTGCAGGCTTAGATAGATCAGCCCAGCCCCCGCAAGAGCCAATATGGCGCTAATCAAGGCCAGGTCGGACAGCACCCAGGGCGTAAGGACAATTCCCAATGCGGGTATTAGGGAGCTTTGAAAAACCATAGCTCCGGTAATATTACCCAGAGCGAGGGTGTCCTTGCCCTGGCGCACCCAAATTAGGCTATTGAATTTTTCAGGCAGTTCCGTAGCTATGGGGGCAATGAATATAGACACTATGAAAGGTGATATATGCATAAGCTCAGCCACACGTTCAATACCGTCCACAAAGAAGTTGGCACCGGTGACAATGCCGGCAAGGGCCACAAACACCTGCAGCACTATCACCCGAATACTTGGCTCTCTGTGCTTCCGGGCAAAATACAGTGGCTTTAATTGGGTTTCACCCAGTTTACTCCCTGCTTTAATGGTACGGGTAACGTAAATAATGTATGCAACCACCAGTAAAAAAGCTATGTGCAGTTTGTATGCAGCTGGTAAAAAGGCAGCAAGTATTGCCAATGAGTACACTATAATAAAAAATAACAGGTCTCTTTTCATAATGTTATGATCAATAAGCATAACTTGACGCTTTTGGCCATTTACCGTATAGACCAGCGCGGCAATACCCGTAATGCACAGGGCCAAAGTAGCCAGCATAAAGGGCGCACCCAAAATGGCACCGATACCTATCTCATGTGCTGCTTCCCCGGTTCCCAACAAAATTGCTATTACGGGGATTATTGCTTCCGGCAGGGCAGTGCCCACCGCGGCCAGTACGCTGCCCACCGCACCTTCGGATAGTTTTAATCTTTTACCCAGCCATTCCACACCGTTAGTAAAAATCTCGGCACAAAACAAAATTACAGCCAGACCACCAATTAAGTAAAGTAATAAGAGCATGCAACATTTCCTTTCTAATTTCTTTTAAATTGCCATTGGTGAACAATATAATGGTATCCTAATCCCTCAAGTGCCTTTGTCCATGATATATAAAAAAGCGAGACCTTCACGCAAAATCCGTGAAGGTCTCGCTTAGCTTACTTAATCATGAAAGCTATGTCAAACCGGGCAAAGCCGTATTGACGATTTGACAACCCGTCAGGCCGGGTAGCTACTCCCCTTAGTTGTTATTTTACGTGGCCTTACATATGCTGTCAATAGTAAATAATTAAATTTTTATAATACAATCACTTCCGGGAGGCCATAATTACGCTCATGTTTATCATGGCCGCACCATGGCTGTTCAATGCATGACAGGTGAATTTTTATATGTTAAAATCCAGTATCTCCTTTACTGGAATGGCCAGGCCGGTAACTTTCTCCTCACCGTTGACCTGCCTGTACATATTGCCAAAAACCACTCCCACCACCCGCCCATCGTGATCAAAAACAGGACTGCCACTATTTCCGGGATATATGGGAGCACTAATACCAAATACTTCGGCGGGTTTATCTCCAACCATTAAGTATTGTTCCACCCGGCCTTCGGCCACGATATTGTTAAGGCCTAGCGGATTACCCACCACCCTTATTTTATCACCGGGTGCAGGCTGATCATCAACATTTAACGGCACCACCGGTAGTTTTTCCCCCTGCAGGATAACCACAGCCAAGTCAAATTCCGGCTTGCTGACCCATTTCACGGCCTTGAATACTTCACCGTTCGGAAAATTAATCACCATATTCAGTGCATCTTCAATAACGTGGTGATTGGTAACTATTACCCCTTGGGGGTCGATATTAAAACCTGTGCCCGACTTTTGTTCCACCGGGGCCAGTGCACCCTGTTTCCGTGCCACCACCTGAATTTGCACCACCGCCGCCTGAAGCTGCCGGGTATCTATATCTTTCTCCAATTGCAGCGAACTGGTTATTAAATCCCCCAGTGGAGCTTGTAGAGCAGGCCAGGAAGTGGCGGCAACCAGACCCAAAAAAGCCACGGCGGTTATAATTGCCACCACGCGCAATAATAATGACGGCCGGGCAGAAACTGTTTCATTGTCATCTTCAGCATTATCATGACCGTTATAGTAATAATCGTCATATTCATCATCTATGAAATCTTTTTCCCGATAATCATTGTCCAAGCAAGCGTTATCTAAATAATCGTTATCCGTGTATTGATAATCATCCATAGTGTTATTAGTATCACATTCAATAGGTTTTTGTTCCGCATCCCTGTTTTGACCCTTTATATTGATATTCATATGCACTCCCATCGTTATTCATCATTATCCATATCATCTGTTTGCTATGAATATAATATCCTTATGATAAAGGTTGGTCCAGAGAAATATAATAAACCTCCCGGACAAAACCAGGAGGTTTATTTAAAATTAATTCCGGCAACTACCTACTCTCCTACCCCTACGGGGCACACAGCAGGGTATAAGCTCAAGTACCATCGGCCTTAGAGAGCTTAACTTTCCGTGTTCGCGTGTGCCCCGGAGGGGTAGGATGGGAACGGGTGTATCCTCTCCAGTATGGTCACCGGAAAACTTATTAGACGTTTGAATTTAGAAGTTGGAAATTGGATAACCAAACTCATTATCCCTTCAAAACTGCACAGCGATTTGTTTTTTTAAAGCCCAGGCTTTTTCACTTTGGTTGGATTATCCTTGGCGCTAGTAGTCTTTCCAACTTCTAACCTCCAATTTCCAACCTCCGCCTTTTGCTGGTCAAGCCCTCG